>DJRS01000008.1 GCA_002440145.1 Verrucomicrobia bacterium UBA6354 | reverse complement strand
AGCGCCTTGCGCGTCAGGCGGAACGCATCCAGCTTCATGTCCGTGAATCCCGTATTGTACTGAGAAGCAGCCAGGTAGAGATTCTGCGCCGCCGACAGGTCAACGTTGGAGCCTCGGCCAACAAGCAGATAGTCCTGATAAAAGCTGATCGACTTGGCCGTCTTGTCGTAGACGCACGCCAGATGATGCCACTTACCGTCGACAATCTGATGATTCGACTCCACCCACCGATTGTAAGATGCGTCCGTGCAATTCAAGGAGCCTCCTTTCAGAACCTGGACGTTCCAACAGCCTTCAGCCACAAGCAACCCAACGTTTCGGGTGGAAGAACCGCTCTCCGCCTTGAAGAACACCTCAACCGTATAGTTTTCTCCCATGGCCTCGGATGCGTCCGAAATGAGAATCCGGGCAGCGGTTTCATTCTCTTTGCCGGAAAGCACAAGTGCCCCTCCGTTGGCATAGTCCGCCGGGCTGAGGACAGTCGCGTACATGCGACTTCCCGGCATGTCATCGGACTCCAGATTGCCCGTCGCCCCGTCGTAGAAGGTAATCTCCGCCGCACGCGCCGGATGGACGGCATTCCAGGACAGCGAAGTCCCGGTCGCCGATTCCCAGCCGCGCGCACAGGGGAACTCATCGGCCCCGACGGCAGACGGCTCGTCAAATGGCAGATAGACGGCCACATCGTCTTCCTGATCGTGCGCAACAGCCCGGTAGCCGAGGAACTCGCGCGCCGTCAAGACGCGACCTGTGACGCGAAATTCGTCAAGGGAACCGTTCTTGAAGTTCGCCCAGACCCTCTGCGGAACGCATCCGATGATGACGGGCCGACCCTCGAGATTGGGAGCCTCACCTTCCGGGAGTGCCAAGCTCCCGAGAATCTGGTAATCCTGAAAGACTTGCCAGGTTCTTGTTGTGGAATCATATGTCACCGCGACATGATGCCATTTCCCGTCGCTAAGGGACGGACCATTCCTTGTACCTGTTGTCCGTACGGACGCGCCACCGCCCTTTGACGTCAAGACCAAGTACCCGCCATCGTTCTCGGAACGTCGAACCAGTTCAAGCCGCCAGCAATCGTTTGTGTCCCAATTCTCAAAGCTTGACTCTCCTATGCCGCGGCAGACAAGAGTCTGGGGCTTCATCTCCCGCGTCTTCACAAACAACTCGACCGTGAAACTGCCATTCGCGAGCCGCCAAGCATTATTCTCCCCCTGCTCGTCGTCAATGCGGATAACGCCAGTTCCTTTGCCTTCGCGAAAATGCACACACCTGTCATTCGCCAATGCATTCATTCCGTCCAACAGCGAAACTGTCGAGGGCCAGTCGTTCGTGCCGCCGACCACCCAGCCGCCGTGCTTCCATGTGGCAGAAGCCGTGTCGAGAGAGTCCGCCACGCCCTTGAAAGACGATCCGACCTCGTTTGTAAGGAAAACCCCATAGTCGACCGTCCCGACCTCTGGAAGGTCGCTGAACCGATACCACACAAGCGTGTCGGCGTCTGTCGCATGGACAGCCGTTGCCGAAATCGACAACATGGCCGCGAGAAGGTTTTTGAATCGGCTATGGCATAGACGCCTCTTCTTCGAATTTGAATACGCAGAACCTCTCATCTCATCTGTCCTTTCTCTTGGTTTGGTTTGTGTTTGATTTGCAAATCGCGTTTACCTGTCGGCTTCCTGCTCGCCTCGCTTCGTCCACGCGCGACGGAAGAACTGGCTGATCGTTTCGACCGACCTCTTCGGACGCCGGAACTGGTCATAGCACCCTGCTATCGACCCGCCAAACATCGCCGAGCAGCTCCTGTCGCAGAAACGCTCGCGCGTACGGCCATCGTTCATCTGCCAGATCGCGAAGCCGGAGCAGTCCGAATTCGCCCACAGACACTCCAGAATGTCGCGCAAATACTCCTCCTGGTATTCCTCGGTGTTGATCGAAGCGTTCGGGTCGTGCATTCCATAGAGTCCGCCACATCCCGACTCGGAGACCATGATCGGCTTGTCGGGGTATAGCTTGCGGAAGCGCGCAATCGCGCTCGTGAAGCGCCTCTCGACCTTCTCCTTCAGCTGCGCGGGCGTGCCCGGCGTCGCGGGAATCGTCCCCGGATAGGCGTTGAACGCGACAAGATCGACACTCGCGCTGGAAATGTCTGAGTCAACCATGTTGCATGCGAAGGAAACAAGCCGACCGGAGTCCTCGGCTCTGATCGTCGCAGCCAGCCTGTCCACCAACGCCTTGCCGGCCTCGGTCTGGCTGGCACATTCGTTGAGGAAGCCATAGACGATGACGCTCGGATGGTTGAAGCTCGCCCGCACCATCTCCCGCGTCTGGCGGACCTGCATTTCGCAGAACCCGGCATCCCCCAGCTCGTTCGGCGGGAAGTTCTTGCCGAAGCTGGCATGCCCGTTGCCCCAACCGAGCGACTCCTCCCACACGAGGACGCCCATCTCGTCGCAGAGGTCGAGGAAGCGTTCGCACTGCTGGTAGTGCGCGCCGCGGATGAAGTTGCCGCCGACGGCCTTCAGGTTCTGGAGGTCGCGCAGCATTGTCGTCTCGCCCGTTGCCGAGCCTTCGAGAACGGACGACTCGTGGCGGTTGAAGCCCTTCAGGAACAGTTCCTTCCCGTTGAGGTACATCTTGCCGCCCCTCGCCTCGACCTGGCGGATGCCGAAGCGCACGGCGGCGGGCTGGGACGCCGCGCCCGCGCAGGTCACGGACAGCGTGTGCAGGTTCGGCGCTTCGGGCGACCAGGTGCGGAAGCCCGGCACACGCACGGTCGCGCGGCCGTCTTTCCACGCCGCCGCGACGGCCTTCCCGTCCACCATGACGGCGCCGGCCGGCGCGCCGCCCTCGACCGCGACCTCGACCGTCCCCGTGCGCCAGTCGCGCGTGCGGACGAAGACCTTCGGCGCGCGCTCGACGAGCCTGACGCCATGGTAGAAGCCGCCGTAGAAGTAGAAGTCGTAGTACGGGCGCGCGAGCTTGACGCGCGGCCATTCGAGGATGTTGTCCACCGCCGCCGCGATCTCGTGCGTGCCCGCCGCAAGCGGCCCGACGGGAATCTCCAGCCGCGCGTAGGGGTAGTCGTGGCGGCCCAGGTCCGCGCCGTCGAGCGCGAACGCCGCGCGTACGCCCATGCCGTCCACGGTCAGCACGGCGTCCCTCATCGGCGCGTCGAGCGTGAACGTGCGACGGTAGAGGCCCGTGCCGCGCTTGAGGTAGTAGCGCGGCAGGACGTCCCAGCAGCCGGGCACGGCCATCACGTCGTCCGCCGCGAACGACGCGAGGGACGTCTCCTCCAGCGGCTTGCCCTCCTTGAACGTGAACTGCCACGGACCGTTCAGGTTGACGGCCAAGGCCGCGACCAGTGCGCATGTCGTCAATGTCATTTCTTCCTGTCCTTTCTCATTGTTCGCGGTGCAACACCCTAAACGGCGGTCACTTGTCCGCGACGATCTCGTAGTGGAGGACGCCGCGCGCCGTCGAAGCCGTGAAGACGAGCCGCCCGTGGCTCACCTCCGCCGGCACGGCCCCCTGCCGCGCGCCGTCCGTGCCGAGCGCGTAGACCGAATACGCCTCCGGGCGGTCGAGGCGGACGGCGAACGCCGCCTCGCCCCGCTCGACGAGGCAGCCCTTGCCCCACTGGAGCAGCACCTTGCGCGTCTCGTCGGCGTAGACCGTCCCCGCGCCCTGCACGTCAGTCAGGTGCACCGCGAGGAGGCGCGACGCGGACGGGATCGCCCGCCCGTCCAGCGACGAGACCCACGCCGCCGCCGGCACGCCGCGCACGCGCACGGCAACAGCCCCCGCGTCGATGTCGCCGCCCTCGGAGAACCCGCCGCACGTGCGCGGCGAGACGATACGCATCGAGCCCGTCTTCGCATCCGTCTCGAGCGTCGCGTCGTCCGCGTCGCCCCGCAGGAACAGGCAGACGGACGCGCGGTCGCCCGCCTGACCGAGCGGGTCGGTCGCGCAGTCGAAGTAGCCCGGCGTCTGGTCGCGGCCGTCGCGAAAATAGTCGCGACTGTGCGCATAGGCGAAGCGCCAGAGCGCGTCCCACTTGTCCTGCGCCGCGCGCGCCCCCGTGAAGATGCCGCCGAGCGCCCGGTACTTGCCGGGGCCGGAGAAGTTCCACTCGCTGATCGCATAGGGCTTCGTGGCGTTCTTCGCGTACCCCTTGTTCAGTAGCGGCACACCGACGCCGCGCAGCGGGCTCTCGTTCGGGCACGAGGACGGCAGCCGCCACTTCCTGCCGTGGAAGACCGGATGGTCGATGTAGAAGTGCGAGTCCACGTAGTCGAAGCATGGCGTCGCGCCCTCGCCCTCGCCATGGCGCGGACCGCAGTTGTCGTTCGTGAGAAGCGCCTTCGCGCCGAGTGCGCGGAGAAACCGCGTCGCTTTCTCCGTGAACGTCCGCATCAGGTGGTCGTCGAAGGCCCGAAAGCCCTGCGACCCCAGGGCGGGCGCGTCCCCCTCGCCGCCGAACGCCTTCCACGCCGTCCGCACACGCGGATCGTCCGCCTTCTCCCGCCACCCCATGGCGAGGTCGCCCTCGTTGACAAGCGAAAGGAGAGGCATGCCCGGCTCGTCGGCATAGGCGCGGCCCGTGTAGGGGTTGACATGCCGAAGGAACGCCTCGGCGAACCGGCACCAGTCCCGGTAGGCGGGCTCGTAGCAGGCGCAAAGCGTCTTGTACAGCCCCATCGGCACATCGCCGTCCCGATCCACGCCGATGTCGCGCCACCTGACCTTGCGCGAGACGTAGAGGTCGGTCGTGATGTAGATTCCGTTACGGATCGCCTCGGCGATCAGGAAATCGAGCTTGTCGCGCTCCTCGGGACGCTTCGCCCACGTGTCGTCATGGTGATGGACGCGGATCGAGTTGTAACCGAGCCGGCGAAGGCGCGTCACGAGCATCGTCGCGTCCGCATGCGACGGATAGTTCGCCGTATTGCAGAGATTGACGCCGTAGAACCGCTGGCGGACGCCCGGACGGCCCTCGAAGACGAATTCTCCGCCTTGCGCCTTGAGCCAGCCGTACTTGCCCGCCGGCGCATTGGCGAGCCCCATGCCGGAGAAGTCGAGCGCGCTGCCCGCGAGGATGTCCTTGCGGTTCTCCAGCCTCGCCCACTCCGGGCCTTCCGAGATGACGAGTTTTGCGCGCGGACGCATGGAGAAGCCACCCGTCACGGAAATGCGCACGCGAAACGCGACCGTTTCGCCCGCCGCGTATGACCGCAGGCCGAGAAAGCCGCCAAAGCGCGTGAAAAACGTGCACCCGCCCCACTTCCGTCCGTCTTCCGCGTTGTAGGGAACAGGCTCGTCCCATTCGAGCGTGAGCGTGCGCCCGCCCGCGATCGGGTACGCGAAGCGCCGTGCGCGTCCGCCGCCGAAGCCGCCCGCGCCGTCGATCCCGGACGGGAAGACCCGTTCCCGCTCGTCCGCCTTCCAGGCGCGCCCGACGGCGTCAGCCGCCGCGTGCTGGACGACCAGGCCCAGACACTGGAGGTCAAATGCCGCGCGGGCCGTCGCCGTCCATGTGCAGACGAGCGACCCGTCGGGCTGGAGGCTCCCGTCGAACGCGGCGTCCAGACGCGGTCTGTCGCCGGCAAGGACCTGCCAGCGACGGTGCAGTCCCGTGCTGTCGAAGTCGAGCGAGACGCCAAGCGCCGCCCAGCCCGGAGCGAACGCGGCGAGACCAATCTCGAACGAGCCGCCGGACAGCCGCCCGCTCGCGTCCAGGCGGACATCCAGTGGCTGCGGCTGTTCTGCCGCGCACGCGACGGACGCCAGCGGGGCCGACGCCTTGCGCGCATCGGCCGGGGGAATGTCCTCCGAGTTGCACCCAGCCAGCAGCAGGCAGACGCCCGCGCCGGACAACATGGCCAGTTTGCGTTTCTTCGTCATTTTCATCTTTCTCCTTTCCGGCAGGGAAGCCCCAATGTCGCCAGAATCAGACCCTTCATCTTAGCTCCACTTGTCTTCATGTTGCATCCTTCCTTTCCCCCGTGATATTCCGCGCCGCTTTTGCATTCAGCCCCGCACATCGCATGCAGAATAT
>DJRS01000042.1:482-2727 GCA_002440145.1 Verrucomicrobia bacterium UBA6354 | reverse complement strand
GCAGAACTAAGGAAAGGACGCGTAGAAAATGAATAAACTTTCTCTTTTGATTGCGGCTTCGGCGTTGGCGCTGGGTGCGCAGGCGGTTCCGTCCTTCGTGCAGTTCTCGTCCGTCGGTCCGGACACGTATGCGGACGGCACGACGGTTCTGGACGGCGAAGTCTATGCGCTAGTGGCGTCCAAGACGGAATTCATGGGTCTGAAGGCGGACGGTTCGCTGGTCGACCCCGACAATGATACCATCATAGGCATGGCTCCGCTCGCGAAGGACGGACGCTGCACGCCGGTCGTTTTCACGCTCCCCGAAGATGTGGGCGGCAATCTTGCCGTCTATCTCCTCGATACGCGCGTCCAGGCGAATGTGGGCGGACAGCCCAAGGTCGCCGGACTGAAGACGGACGGCACCCCTGCGGCGGTCAACAGCTATGTGGCGGTTCAGTCGGCGCAGGCGGGTTCCGCGGCGCATGTCGCGGCGGTTTCGGGTAAGGATGCGGCCCCGACGGCGGTTCCGGGAGATGTTCCCCAGCCGGTCGTGACGGGCATCCGGGTCGTGGGCGCGAAAGTGTTCATTACGGTCGCGAATACGGTTCCCTACCTCCAATATACGGTCACGGGCGGGGCTACCCTGTCGAACATGGACCAGAACAACCTCGCCACGGGCATCAACGGTGCGGAAGGCGACATTACCCTCGTGGTCGAGGATTCGGATGAAAACCGTTTCTTCAAGGTCACACGCGCATCCAAATAAGGAGGTAATCGACGATGAACGTGAAAAATCTTCTGTTTGCCGCGTCCGCGGCGTTGACCGTCAGCCTCCAGGCCGAGGTGACGGCGAACAACACACTCTGCCGGATAGAGGTCGAAAGCGCGGCGAAAAGCGTCATTGTGGCGGTCCCGCTGGCGCAAGTCGGCGACGGCAAGGATATCAAGGTGACGGACTACATCCTCACCACCAACCTCAAGAAGGGCGACTCCATCCTCAAGTGGAACGGCAAATCCTGGGACGGCTGGACGATAGACACGAACGGCAAATGGGATGCGATGACCTCGGTTTCGGGTGCGGCATCCAGCGAGACGGCTCCCGCGGCGGATTCCGCCTTGGCGCGCGGCGAGGCCGTCTGGCTCAACCGTTCGCAGGCTACAATTGATGCTTCCAAGAGCTTCTTCCTCTATGGCCAGGTCGTTGCGGGCGAAACTACCCTCACCGCCCAAGCCGGCGCGTTCACCCTCCTTGGCAACCCGGGAACGACGGCGCTCGACCTGTCCAAGGTGACGTGGACGGGCTGTGCGAACGGGGACAATATCACCTGGAACGATAACGACGGCAAGCGCCAGTTCGTTGTCTACCACGACGGCAAGTGGTGCACGATGTCCACAACGGTCACGGATGGCTTCCCGACCACAAAATTTGAAGAATTGAAGGATGATACGTCCGTCATTCCTGTCGGGGTCGGTTTCTGGTACAAGAGTACGGGCAAGACGAGTCCCTCGGCGACCATCAAGTAAACAAGAAAAGGAGCTTGGAAATGAGAAATAAACTAATCGCGGCGGTCTGTGCGGTGGCTCTGGCGTCGGCTGTTTCTGCGCAGGTTCTGTACTGGCAGGTCAATTCGAATGTGAGTATCGGTGGCGCGGATACAGGAACAACTTGGAATTACGCGGCTCTCTATGCAGTCAAGGACGGAACGTCCAAGCAATTGGACAGCTATATGTTCAATTCGGACGGGACCACCGTGCAGAGCACATATGTCGGGAAGGACTATATGGGCGGGGAATACCCGGCCTATGCAGACTTTGGCGGCACAGATTATGCCGGCTATTCCTTTTTCATCGAGCTTGTGAACAAAGTTGACGGAGATAGTACATCAACAATCACCTCCATTGCCCGGTCCGGAAGGGTCTCCTATGGTGAGCTCGGCACGGCTCTTGCAGCTTCAGTAGAATTTGATGCCCAATGGTCCTCAATCAATGCATTAGGATCAGGGCTCACCTTCACGGCTCTCCCGGAGCCGACGAGCGGGCTGATGCTCCTCGTAGGTGCGGCGATGTTAGGTCTGCGGCGGAAACGTCCGCAGGTTTAACGCAACAACGTTTCCTTTCGTGTTTGTTGTACGTTGGGGCGGCCCGCGCAAGCGGGCCGCCTTTTTGTCGTCGGTAGGGGTGCGCCCGGGGTGGTGCAGGGGAGGGCAATGCGGTGTGTACGCCTTCTCTTCTTCTTCGCGCCGGAACGGCGATGGCGTTGCGC
>DJRS01000042.1:0-450 GCA_002440145.1 Verrucomicrobia bacterium UBA6354 | reverse complement strand
TGCCGTTGCGCCGGAACGGGAGTGCCGTCTCGGCGGAACGGGAGTGCCGTCTCGGCGGAACGGTCGCATGGCGAGAAAAGTGAGCCGTCCATGGCTCCTTGCCGTGCGGGTGACAGGGGACGGCCGGCCCCTGCCATTGAGAGAGGAAGGGGGCGCATGTTCTACAATACCGGCAGGGTTAAGAATCAGCTCGGTTTCGCGCCGCAGAGGTGCACGACGCGGAAAATGGAAAGATGCAGACAGGAAGAGCCCGTTTAGACCGTGGAACGGGAGAAAGGCGCACATTGCCATGGCAAATGGCGTCTACACGACACGATAAAATTCGGCATTGACTTTTGGCGCGGGAAAGTGTATACTATTCACCATCAACTTCTCGATGAGAAGTGTGAAGTTTCGAGTCGGAGCGTAGCGCAGCCTGGTAGCGCGTTTGCTTCGGGAGCAAAAGGCCGA
>DJRS01000141.1 GCA_002440145.1 Verrucomicrobia bacterium UBA6354 | reverse complement strand
CGAGCTTTCTGTCGAAATAAAGCATTAAACATGTAGATATCGCCTGAAAACGGGAACGCCCCCGGTCGGGCATCGCCGTTTCGCCTGCTTTACGCGTCCGAGAGGAGGTCAAAACGCCCCGAAGCGGGATGCCGGTTTCCATTGCGGGTTCTAGCCTTCCGCTTCCTCGGTCGGTTCTTCTCCTTTTGGGGCCTCGCCCTCCATCCCGCCCGGAACGACCTGTCCCGGGTGTTCCACGACAGGGTACGCTTTTCGGACAGCGGACATTTGCCACAAACACAAAAAATTATGGTATAATATGGTCGGTTCCCGGGCGGGTGTCCGGGCATGGTGACCAAACATATTGGCATTAATAAGGAGTGATTCAAATGAAGAAACTGGTATTGTTGTTGGGCATTGTCGCGTCCTTGGCGACGGCACAGGCGGCTTGCACCTGGGATTGGTGGTTCGGCCGCGGCAAAGAGGATATCAAAGGCTGTGCGCTGGGCATCGGCTGTTCGAACGGCACGGTGACGGGTGCGCAGATCGGTCTGGCGGCGGCGAAGGCCGACAAGGTCGCCGCGGGCGTGCAGGGCGCGCTCGGCTACAGCCGGGTCGAAACGCTCCGCAACGGCGCGCAGGCCGCGTTTGTGACGCGCGCGAAGAGCGCGGCGCTCCAGTTCGGGCTTGTCTGCTTCAACGAGACGGGATTCCTGCCGGTCTTCATTTTCTTCAACTTCGACAAGGCGATGTTCGGCGCCGCACGCTGAGGCGGCTTGCCGGACGAGACGGGAGCCCTCCGAAGGGGGCTCCGCCGCTTTCTTGCGGCTTGACCGTTGGGGTACTCCCATTTTCGGCCCATTTTTGGTATAATTGTCGAAAGCAGATCGCAAGAGGCTATAAATAGAATTATTGATGGGCATTCGCATACTAGGAACAGGCAGTTATCTGCCGCCGCGTGTCGTCACGAACGACGACATCGCCAAGTCGCTTGACACAAGCGACGAATGGATATTTTCGCATACTGGCATCCACTCGCGCCACGTGGCCGACGCGGGCGAGTCGACGTCGACCATGGCGGCGAAAGCCGCGCGGAAGGCGATGGACGCGGCGCACGTCAAGCCGGAGGACGTCGGGCTGATCGTCGTGGCGACGTCGACGCCGGACTACAATCCGTTTCCGTCCACGGCGTGCGTCGTGCAGGGGCTTTTGGGGTGTGCGAACGCGGGCGCGTTCGACTTGCAGGCGGCGTGCGCGGGGTTCGTCTACGCGCTCGAGCAGGCGCGCGGGTTCGTGAACTTCTATCCGGACAAGAAGGCGCTGGTGATCGGCGCGGAGTGCTTGACGCGCATTCTGGACTGGACGGACCGTTCGAGTTGCATACTTTTCGGCGACGGCGCCGGGGCGGTGGTCCTCGGCAACGACGAAGCGCCCGGCGCGGCGAGCGCGAAGACGCGCGCGCATACGATTCTGGGGGCGGACGGCCAGGGGTCGCATTTCATCACGCGCTCGGGCGGGTGCAAGGACGCGCTGCCGATCGACCCGGCGACGGGGGTCCCGGCGAAGCTCCAGCCCGTGCTGCCGCAGCTGGTGCTCATGGGGCACGACGTGTTCGCGTTCGCCGTGCGGACCCTCTCCAAGGTGGCGGCCGATTTGTGCGCGAAACTGGGCACGGCGCCGGAGGAGCTGGACCGCGTTTTCGCGCACCAGGCCAACGGGCGCATCATCGAGGCGGTCGCGCGGCGCATGAAGCTTCCGCTCGAAAAGTTCTGGCTCAATCTCGCCACGACGGCGAACACGAGCGCGGCGTCCATTCCGATTTCGCTCGACCAGGCCGTCGAGGCGGGCGAGCTGAAGGACGGCATGAAGATTGTAATGGTCGGCTTCGGCGCGGGTCTCACCTACGGCGGGACCTACTGCGTATGGCCGAATCTTTGAGAAACGAATCAACAGTATAACTTGTAAAGAGGACAACAACAATGAAGAAAGTCATGATCACCGGTATCGGCATGCTCTGCCCGTGCGGAAACGGCAAGAAAGAGGCATGGGCCAACATCAAGGCCGGCAAGTCGGGCATTACGCGCATCACGAAGTTCGACCCCTCCCGCGTGACCAGCCAGATCGCGGGCGAAGTCAAGAACTTCAAGGAATACGCGATCGATTCGGGACTCGTCGACAAGCGCGAGGCGCGCCACATGGCGCCGTTTTCGCAGTACGCGGTCGCCGCGGCGAAGGAAGCCTGGGCTGACGCGGGCTACACGGCCGAGAACCATCCCGACATGGATCGCGTGGCGACGCTGTTCGGCAACGGCATCGGCGGACTCGACGTGACGGGCGACAACTACAAGATCCTCTTCGACCGCGGGCCGGACCGCCTCTCGCCCCTCGCCGTGCCGGAGCTCATCCCGAACGAATCGGCGGGCAACGTCGCCATTGCGCTGGGCGCGCACGGCCCGTGCCAGGTCGTCGTGACGGCGTGCGCGTCGTCCACGGACGCGCTCGGTTTCGCGCTGGACATGATCCGCGCCGGCCGCGCGGACGTCGTCATCGCCGGCGGCACGGAAGCGGCGGTCATGGAGTTCACGGTCGGCGGCTTCATGAAGATGAAGGCCCTTTCGACGCACTTCAACGACACGCCCGAGAAGGCGTCGCGTCCGTTCAACGCGGACCGCGACGGATTCGTGATCGGCGAGGGCGCCGCGGCGCTCATTCTGGAGAGCGAGGAGCATGCGCGTGCGCGCGGGGCGCACGTCTACTGCGAACTGGCGGGCTACGGCTCGACGTGCGACGCCCACCACATCACGGCGCCGGATCCGTCCGGCGTGGGCGCCGTCAAGGCGATCGAGGCCGCGCTCAAGGACGCGGGCATCGCCGACAAGGGCGAAATCGACTACATCAATGCGCACGGCACCTCCACGCACCTGAACGACCAGATGGAAACGAAGGCGTTCAAGGTCGTCTTCGGCGACGAGCAGGCGAAGAAGATCAACATCTCGTCCACGAAGTCCATGCACGGCCACCTCCTGGGGGCCACGGGCGCGCTCGAGGCGGCGATTTGCGCGCTGACGATCGAGGAAGGGTTCATCCCGCCGACGATCAACTACGAGAAGCCCGATCTCGACGTGGACGTCGCGAAGGGCGAGGTTCCGCTGGACTTGAACTACACGCCCAATGTCGGCGTCAAGCGCGAGGTGCGCGCGGCGATTTCGACATCGCTCGGTTTCGGCGGCCACAACGGCGTGCTCGCCTTCCGCAAAGTCCAGGGCTAAGGAGGCGCAAGATGGCACACGAAAAACTGACGGAGTTCCCCACGTTCAAGAACGTCTACAACAAACCCGGGATCGAGCTTCTGCCGCACCGCCCGCCGTTCCTCTTCGTCGACAAGCTGTTGTCGGCGGACGAGACGGGCTCGATCGGCGAATACACCTATACGATGGAGAAGAACGATTTCTTCAAGGGTCACTTCCCCACGTTCCCGATCGTTCCGGGCGTCATCTTGATCGAGACGATGGCGCAGGTCGCCGGTTGCGGGCTGATCGCGACGGAATTCCTCGGCCCCAAGGCGAGTTTCCTTTTCGCGAAGGTCGAGGAAGCGGTCTTCCGCAAGCCCGTCCGTCCGGACGACAAGCTCGTGATCGTGGCGATGAACGTCAAGGTGAAGAAGATCATCGGCGTGTTCGACTGCAAGGGCTACGTGGACGGCGAACTGGCCGTCGAGGCGCGCGTGAAGTGCATGCTCGGGGGCGCGAACTGAGGATGATTCGCATCGTTCAGGCGGGCGACCGCCGCATCGCCGCGTTCAACGCGCGACCGGCGTTCCCCGAGGAAGCCGAGAAGGCCGCCGCGGACGTGCTGGCGGACATCCGCAAGAACGGCGACGCGGCGGTCCGCCGCCATGTCGCCAGGTTTGAAGGCTTCAAGGGGCGCGATTTGCGCGTAACGGCGTTGCCTTCGCGGATGGAGATCCCGCCCGCGATCCGCAAAGCCGTCGAGGACGCGCATCGGCGCGTGCTGAAGTTCTCGAAGGCTTCTCTGCGCAAGGCGTGGACGATGAAGACGCCCAAGGGCGGCGTGGAAGGGGAGTTCTACTCGCCGATGGACCGCGTGGGCGTCTACGTGCCGGGCGGCACCGCGCCGCTCGCGTCGACATCCATCATGACGGTCACGCTTGCCCAGGCGGCGGGCGTGAAGGAAATCGTGGCGTGCACGCCGGCGGGCAAAACGGGCGAAGTCAACCCCGTCCTCCTGTATGCGCTCCAGCTGGCGGGCGCGACGGAAATCTACCGCGTGGGCGGCATCCAGGCCATCGGGCTCATGGCGTTCGGCACCAAGACGTGCCGGAAGGTCCAGAAGATCGTCGGACCCGGCAATGCCTACGTGACGGCGGCGAAGCGCCAGGTCTTCGGCTATGTCGCGATCGACCAGGTCGCCGGACCGAGCGAGATCGCCGTCCTGACGGACGGGTCGGTCGACGTGCGCTGGATCGCCGCGGACCTTCTGAGCCAGGCCGAGCACGGCAGCGGATGGGAGAAGTCGCTGTGCGTGTGCACCTCGCGCGAAACCGCAGAGGCCGTCAAGGCGGAGGTGCTCGCGCAGATGCGGACGCTTTCGCGCAAAGCGCTTGTCCAGCGCGTCATCGACCGGGACGGCATCCTCATCGTCGTCGCGCCCGACGTACAGGCGGGGCTTGAGGTCGTGAACGACTTTGCGCCGGAGCATTTCGAGATCATGACGAAGGACGCGCTCAAGGTGATGAAGGGCGTGCGCGCGGCGGGAGCCGTTTTTGCCGGAGCCTGGACGCCGGAATCGGCAGGCGATTTCGTCGCCGGTCCCAGCCACGTGCTGCCGACGGGCGGCGCGGCACGCATGTTCAACGGTCTGACGCCGGACGATTTCCGTCGCCGTCACAGCTTCGTCTCGTTCACGCGCGAAGATCTGGCGCAGACGCGCCCCACGATCGAAGCGTTCGCCGCGGTTGAGGGACTGGACGGACACGGGCGCGCGGCGACGATCCGCTTTACGCGTCCGTAAGAGCGCGGCAATGGCATGACTTTCCTGCAGCGACATGCGTACGACATAGGCTGCGGCTTCGCCGCGTGCCTGTGGCCGTTCTTTCCGCGCCGCCGGCGGCTCTCCGTCGACAACATCCTCAAAAGCGGCATTGCGGACGACCCTCGCGAGGCGAAGCGGGTGGCGCGGCGGGCGTGGTGCCATCTGGCGGGGCATGTCTGCGAGGCGCTTTGCGTGCCGCAGGTCGTGGACGCCGCCAACTGGCGCGAGCATCTGGATTTCTCGGAAGCGGATCCCGCGGCGGTCAAGTTGCTGTTGGACTCCCCCGACAAGCCGGTCCTGCTGGTGAGCGCGCACCATGGCGTGTGGGAGGCGGCGACGAACATCCTCTCGTTCGCGCGTCCGATGATGGCGATTGCGCGTGTGATGAACAACCGGTTCGCCGCGAAGTGGATGAAGAACCATCATTTTCGCGGTCCTGTCACGATTATCGACAAGAACCGGGGCTTTACGCCGGATATCGTCCGCCGGTGGCTGTCTACCTGTTCCGCGATGACGATTCTGATGGATCAGCACGCTTCGCGCGGCGAAAAGCTGACGTTCCTCGGCCGTCCCGCCCTGACCTTCACGACCGCCGCGCGTCTGGCCATCCGCTATGGCGTGCCGGTCGTCGTGGGTTCGTTCGTCCGCACGGGCCCTTATAGCTATCGGCTGGTGGGCGGCGCGCCGATTGTCTTCGGCAAGACGGCGGATCGCGCGGCCGCCACGCAGCTTCTGAACGACCGGCTGGGCGACGCCGTACGCCGTTATCCCGAACAATATCTTTGGGCGCATCGCCGGTGGCGCATGGATTAGGGTGGGGGATTCTTTTTCTTTATGCTCGATTTCATCTGCCTTGGATTTTCGCTTGTTTTCTTCTGGTCGACGTTTGTTGTCCTTTTCGGTCTTCTGCGCGCGTCGAAAGTCTATCGCAAGGCCGCGCGGCGCCTGAAGTTCGCCGTCCTTGTCTGCGCGCGGAACGAGGAGCGCGTCATTGCGTTGCCCGTGCGCAGCATCGCCCTGTGCAGGTATCCGCGCGAAGACGTCGAAGTCATAGTCCTCGCCGACAATTGCACGGACAATACCGCCGCGGTCGCCCGTCGCGCCGGCGCTACGGTGTGGGAGAAGACGACACCCAGCCGCGGGAAGGGCGACGTGCTCGCGTGGGGGCTGGACAAGGTCCTCGCGTCCGGGAAGTACGAGGCCATTGCTGTATTCGACGCGGACAATATCGTTTCCGCCCAGTGGTTCGACGCGGTGAACGACGCCCTGCAGGATGGCGAGACGGTGGTGACGGGATGCCGGCACGCGTCCAATTACGCGAAGAACCTGATATCGGGCTGGTGCGCCATCTATTGGAGTGTGATGAACGAGCTTTCCAACCGCGTGCGCACGAATCTGGGGCTTTCGGGCAAGCTGACCGGCACGGGCTTCGCCTGTCTCGCGAGCGTGTTCGGGCCTGAAGGCTGGAAGACGTCCACGCTCGTGGAGGATGTGGAGTTCACCGTCCAGACGAACTTGGCGGGGCGGCGCGTCGCCTACGTGCCCGATGCGGAGTACGCCGACGAGCAACCCGAGGACATGCACTACATGTGGAGGCAGCTTTCCCGCTGGTCGACCGGTGGCTGGCAGGTCGTCGTGCGCTATTTTGGCGTCTGGCTCCGCACGCTCGCAAAGCATCCGTCTTGCCGGCTTTTCGACAGTTTCTTCGCGATTCTGACGGGCATGTCGGTCGCCTTTATCTTGCTTTTCAACGTCCTCGCTTTCGCCTATCGGCTTTATTCGGACGATTTCGCGAACCGTTCGGCCGCCATGTTCTTCATAGGTATACTCGGTTTTGTGGGGGTGATGGGCTGGTTCACGGCGCTCGCGGCGGTTGCGCTCTCGCGGCACAAGCGCCGCCCGGGCGCGCTGGCGATTCTGACCTTCCCGTTCTTCTCCTTCGTCCAGTCCTGTTCGCTCCTCTACACGCTCGTTCGCCCCTCGCGCAAGTGGATGCCGATTCCGCACGGGCTCGAGGAGACGGCGCCCGAGATGGAAGCCACATGACGGCGCAGGATGTCATCCTGGGCGCACGCGTCCAGCATGTGCGCGAACTCAAGGCGCAAATCGAAACGCTCAAAGCCGCGAATGACCGTTTGCGCCGCGAGAACGAGGAGTGGAAAGGCCACTTCGGAGCGGCGCTGATTGCCGCGAGCGACCTTCGGAGCCTGCCGCCGGGCGGGCGTTTCGTCATCGTGGACGGATGGAACTTCATCCTCGGCGCGAACCGCATGGCCCAAGATCCCGTCCAATTGCGGATTCATGCCGAGCGGTATCTCGCGGAGAACCCTTTGGATTTCGTCTGGATTGTGTTTGACGGACCGCACGAGTCGGTCAAAGATGCCGTGCGTCTGCGCATATCCTACACGGGTGGCACAGGCTCCCAGCGTGCGGACCGTCTGATTTGCGACTTCGTGCGCATGGCGGCGTATTGCGGAGACGTTTCGCGCATTGTCGTGAAGACGCGCGACAAGATCCTGCTCCGCGAAGTCGCCCGCCTGCAGAGTCTCTGCAAGTAGCCCCTGCCGCGCGCGCGAATGCGGAGAAAGGCTCTTCCAATCTTTGTTGTTTCTGTGGCGATCTGGCGCAAAACATGCAAACATCGCCAGAGAGTCGAGTGAAGATCGGGTTTTCGCCGTCGTTTCGCCTGCGGGAGCACATCCGAGACGGTGGTCGCGTCTTCTTGAAACGGGGTGCCGGTTTTCTTGGAACGCGGCGCCGAAATCCTTGAAACGGGGAACCCATATTATATCGGTTCTGCGCAATTTTGATATAAGTTTTGCGTTATTGCGTATTGTTTGACAGCCGGAAATATCTTATAATCCTGGAAATCGCAGTAGAAAGGCTGGAATCGGGGCTGTGGACTTTGTTTCCGGCGGGAAGCGCGCATGCGGCTACCGTCAAACGGCTGAAAACGAAGCCGTCGGAGTAGAACCCTCTTTTTGTGCCCATGAGAAAAGATTCTC
>DJRS01000005.1 GCA_002440145.1 Verrucomicrobia bacterium UBA6354 | reverse complement strand
CGCCCCGATTCCGGCCTTTCGACCGCGATTTTCAGGTTCCTTGTGCGGGCATCATACCGGAATTTTCGTCCACGGCAAGGACGCAAGCGGTGCCCAAAGGGTAACGTGGATTGAAAAAGCAAATGCCGCTGGTGCATGGGCATTTACTCTGACAATTCACAAATTTCATTTTCTTGAAAATATCCGATTGACGGAGCACGGTCATTTTTGATATACTATGAACCATTGACGACCACGGTGGGATGGCCGAGCGGTTAGGTAGCGGACTGCAAATCCGCTTACAGCGGTTCAACTCCGCTTCCCACCTCCAAAAGAAGCTTGGAAGAGCTTCTTTTTTTGTTTTCGGGCAACCCCCTTCGCGCTTCAATCCACGAGATAGGGTTGCATATCCGCCGGCGGAGGGGCCTCGAACGAGAGACGTTCGCCGGTAACCGGGTGCCGCAGGGAGAGCTTCCAGGCATGCAACATCTGCCGCGCAGGGATGGGCGCGAGACGTTTGTCCCATGCACTCTTCCCGTAAACGGCATCGCCGGCGACTGGGCAACCCAGCGAAGCCATATGCACGCGTATTTGGTGCGTGCGCCCCGTCTCGATACGGCAAACTATCCGCGAGAGGAGACTTCCGCACGCGGACGAGGTTGACGATATCCGCCAATTCGTAATGGCTTCCTTGCCGTTTTTCTCGACGATCGCCATGCGCTTGCGGTCTACGGGATGTCGTCCGATCAGGTTCACGATCCGCCCGGCATCCAGCCGCGGACGCCCGTGGCAGATGGCGAGGTAGGTTTTCTCGATTCCGGCATGCCCGGAAAACGCGCGCACAAGCCCCGCCATCGCCTTTTCGCTCTTCGCGACGACGATAAGCCCGCTCGTATCCTGGTCCAGCCGGTGCACGATACCCGGGCGCGCCACCCCGCCTATGCCCGCAAGCGACGGACAGTGATGGAGAAGCGCGTTCACAAGCGTGCCGGTGAAATGTCCGGGCGCGGGATGCACCACCATCCCGGGCGCCTTGTCCACGACCAGCATGTCCGCGTCCTCGTAGACGACGGCGAGCGGAATGTCCTCCGGCTCGGGGATTGCCGGCACGGGCGGGGGAATCTCGACCTCCACCACATCGGTCTCGGAGACTTTCCGTCCCGCTTTTTCGGCGGGTTCGCCGTTCACTTTGACGAATCCCGCCTTCACGAGACCTTCTATGCGCGAACGGGAGAAGTCCGGATAGCGCGCCAACAGGAATTTGTCGAGCCGTTCCATCCGCATCAATCCTCGCGCCAACGGATATAGCGGACTTTTGAATCTTTTGCATACGCTTCCGCTTCGACCGTATGCGCCATTCCGCCCGACTCGCCCGTGATGGTTATCTTGTAGATCGTGTCCTTGCCGGCGGAGAAAGAGAAATATTCGGAAGCCTCCGCGCCGATATCCAGCGTGGCGTCCATGGGGACGAGCGCGAGGCGTGTGCGCAAGTCGGCGAAATCCTTGAACGGCCAGCTCGTGCGCGTTTCGTCCACGTCGTACGTCTCGGGGGGGACGCCCCGGGCCTGGACGATGGCGCGCGCGAGCTCCTGCGCGTCCGCAAGCGCTTCGTCTTCCTCCGGATTGCTGTAGACGCCCGGAACCGTGACGAGCGCGTCCACATTGTCGCACGTGTTGACGTTTATTTTCTTGCCGCCCTCCGTGCAGAACAGATTCAGGATGCCGCGCACCGCGATCTGGTCTTCCTCGCGTTCCCAGGGATTGATCACACCGCCCGTGAGGACTTGCGGATAGTCCCGGAAGCCGCGCACGTACTCCAGCTCCTTCACGTCCGGTATGCGTCCTTGCCGCGGGCGGCGCTTGAGCTCGTTCTTTTCGTCGTCCGTCCCGGTGAACTTTTCTTCCAGCTCCTCGTACCACTTGTTCTCGGCGCCGCACTCCGCGCCGTCGATTATCGTGACGTTGTCGTCCTCGTCCCGCCAGTCGTCCCAGGACGCGATCAGAATGTTCCACAGATTGACGACGCCGTCCCGGGGCGTGTTCAGCTCCTCTGGAATGTTGTGCGCCTTGAAAATCATCCACCACCGCTCCATGTATTTCGTGTCGTCGCCCGATTTGCAGAGCTCGTTGATGTCGATAATGCCTTCCGTCCCCGAATTCACCGTCGAAATCTCGACTTTCACGGTACCGCTTTCGGGGTCGTCCGCGTCCAGGACGATGGGCCCGATGGTGCAGCGGGACGCCGATTTCAGTTCTTGTTTCTCGACCACCCAGCGGTCGTCTTCCAGCAATTTCGGCGTATCCTGGTCCTCGCTCCAATCGGGCGCGCTCCCGTAGCCCGTCAGCACGACCTCCGCCAGGATGCGCCCGGCGTCCACGAACCGGTCCACCCGGTTGCGCGACAGGACGTACAGATTGACGCCGCTCTGCTGGCGCGCCTCGTAGACGAACGACACCACGATCACCGCGAGCACCGCGATGATCCAAATCGCCATGACGAGCGCACTGCCGCGCCGCGCTTTCATGGACGTCCTCCCCGGAGAACGCCGCCCCCGCCGCGCCGCGCACCTGCCGCCGCGGCGTCTTTTTCGCTTGCCATCCCCGGAATCGCGGCGCCGTCCTGGCTCTGCTCGTAGACCGGCAGCCGCACGATCCGCATGAGCGGCGCCGTATGCGTGCGGTACCGTCTGCCGTCCGGATCCTCGACGCGGAAAGTCAATTCCACCTTGTAGGGCACGCTGTTGGATTGCGCCCACTCGTCCTCGAAAAGCGATTCGTCGTTCTTGGACTGCGTCTTCCCGTTGCTCGCCAGCACGCGGCAGTTGAACCCGACGACCCCGTCCGCGACAAGAACCGGCTGGTACAGATCCGCATTCGCGAACGAGTAGTCCGCCTCCTGATCGTCCGGACGCAACGCGGCGTCCGGACATTGCCGCGCGTACAGTCCCGTGACGGCGATCGGCTCGCGATAGTCCGAATTCCCCTCCTCCAGCACCATGACCTGCACGCGATGCACCGTGTCCGCCACGGCGCTTTCCGTCCCGACGAGCGCCGGGCCCGTCTTGGACCATTCGATCACGTCCGAGTCTTTCGCGTCTTCCCCCTCCCCGTTGTCCTGCAGCACAAACCCGTAGCGCGCGTCTTGCTTGCCGTCGTGCGGATAGTACATGCTTCGCAAACCCGAGACGACCTGCCGGAGCGCATAGTCGGCCCGCTGGTTCTTGTCCATGTATTCGCCCGAAACCTGCCAGGCGTTCGTGACCGTATTGAATGTCAACACGGCGAATGTCGTCAAGACGCCCAGCAGGAGCGTCGCCAGGAGCATTTCGACCATCGTGAACGCGCGCCGCAGGATCACGATCCCTCCTTTCGCCACAACGTCACGTAGCTTTCCTGCTCGCCGCGCCCCCGGTACCGGTCGCCCCAGCGCACCGTGATGCGCACGACGTAAAGCCCCCCAAGCCGCGCGATTTCGTCCGTGTCGTTCTTGTTCAGGCATTCGCGCTCCCACGTGTACCCCTGGTACTTCTCTTCCTGCTCGCGCGTCAGGCGGATTTTCGAGATCTTGTCCCAAAGCGCCGCGGCGCGCGTCTCGGGGACGTCCAGGTCCAGCAGGGGATCCTGCACGTCGACGAGCGGATACGCCATATCCCCCATGTCCATCACTTCCTGCACCGCCTGGAACCGCGTCGCCGAAAGCATCAGTTCCTGCGCCTGCGACATGGAAACAAGCAGCCCGGCAATCCCCAGACCGAGGATGATTGTGGCGATCAAGACCTCCAAAAGCGTAAAACCGCGTCGCATGCCCTACTCCCGCCCTTCCTCGTCGCCGGAAAGGACCTTGGCCGCGCCGAAGCGGTCCACGACGATCACCAGGCCGTCCTGCGGTTCGGACCCCGCCGCATACACGTACACCCGGTGCGGCTCGCACCGTCCGTTGACCTGCCACACAAAGCTGGCCGCCTCCTGCCCGGCCGTCGGGGCAGACGTCTTCTTTTGCGCCGCATCCGCCTCGCCGGACTCTTCGTTTGCCGCCTCGTCAGCGGACTTCTCCGCCGCGCGCGCTTTCTTGTACTTCTCCAGCAGGTAGTCGACATTGGAGTAGATGGAGGTGCGCGCCCGCCGCATTTCGGTCTCCCCTTCGCTGAGCGGCAGATTTTCCTCCCCCGAAACGACTTTTATCCGGACTCCCTCCAGCACCTCTTCCGAGATGGACGGAAACAGCGCCTCGGCGACCGTATGCCCGCCCGAGGGAGCCGGCGCATCCGCGTCGCTCGTCTCTGCAGGGGGGAACTCCTCGTCGCCGCCGACGACAACGGGCTCGCCCGAAAGCGTCCACGCCGTCCGGGGACCGGTGTCGTTCATGAGTTTCGTGCCAGCAAGCGTGACCTGCGCGCATACCGTATCGCCCCGGGAAACTTCCCCGTAGGTGATGATGCACGGCTTTTGCGTGACAAGCGCGATGGACCGCGCCTGCCGGATCGCGGCGAACACGTCGCGCGCCGCGCCTTTCAGGCGGAAAGCGCCGCGGCCGGCCGAGAACGAGATGACCGACACCCCCGTCATCGCCGCCAGTATGGCGATGACGACAAGCAGTTCTATCAACGTGAAACCGCGGCGCATGTTCGCGTCATCCCGTCCGGGACGCGTGCCTATTTCGACTTCTTGTCCGTCTTGTCGCTGCGGATGTCGTCGTCCGTGCCGAATTCGCCGTCCATCCCGGCGCAGACGACCGCGTACTTGCGCCCGTTCTTCTCGAGCTTGTACTCGTTGTTCCACGGATCGAACAGCGCGCCTTCGCCACCCTTCAGAATCGGACCGTCTTCGCCCTCGTCCTTGATGAGGTCGCGCAAATCGCCCGGCAGCTTGCCGTGTTTGATCTTGTAGCTCAACACTGCCCCGTCGATGGAATCGACGGACGACTTGGCCGCGGTCTTGTTGGCGTTGTCCAGGTGTTCATTGATGTTCTGGATGGCTATCGTCGCCAATACGCCGAGAATGGCGACGACCACCAGCAGTTCGACAAGCGTAAAGCCCCGTTTGGCGGCTTCCCATACGTTCTTTGCTTTCATCTTCTAGTCCTTTCTTCCAATATCCTTGCATAGAGACCGTTCGCCCGCCACGGGAATGCCGGACGCCTGCCGGATCGTCCCTGTCCTCCGCACGGCCATGCACCCTTCTGAAGGCATGCACGACCGCACGGCATCCGGGGATGCCTGCATACGCAGGGCGAAAATCAAACTTTCCAGCCTCATTACCGATACAATTATACCATACTTGCGGAGGCAACTCAACACCGCTCTGCTTGCGAAAAGTCTACCCTGTCGTGAGACGCCCGGGACAGGTCGTTCCGATGGGACGGAGAGACATCGCACCCCTCCCTTCTCCTTATGATATAGCAAACTCCGACGGGCGGCAAAAGGCTACGCTGACGCTTCGCCTCGGGCTTCGCACGCTCAGCCCGCCACCCTGCGGGCGAAGCAAATACCATCTTTCCTCTCCAAGGGCAGGGGCGACAGTCCCCTGCCACATGAAGGAGGACAATCACAAAACCCGGTGGACCCCTTTGTCCGCAAGCGGAACCTGCGCAGCCCGAGGCGAAGCGGAGATGCGCCGAAGAAGCTTTGCTTCGAAGGGAAGGTCGCGAAGCGACGGTGAAGCCGACCGCAAGGGCCCGCGCGTAGCCTTTTGTTGCTCCTCGGAGTTTGTTTCACCAAGGAGAGCCGGTCGTCATTTCAAGGAAACGGCAACCCCGTTCCGGCGCGTTGGGGCCCCCGTCTGGAGCGTTCCCGGCGGGCGAAACGGGGTGGATAGACCGAGGAGTCCCGGTTTTCAGGAGATATCTGCCTGTTTTACAACATGTTTCGATTGAAAACGCAAACTAACGGACGTTTTCACGCCTGCAACCGCTCCGTTCTCGTGCCCAGGGGAATTTTTTCTCATCGGCACGAGAA
>DJRS01000172.1:266-2736 GCA_002440145.1 Verrucomicrobia bacterium UBA6354 | reverse complement strand
GCGCTCGCCGCGACGCGCGGCCCTGCGCTCGTCTGCGGATCGCTCTTTCTCGCCGGCGAAGCGCTGGTTGAACTGGGGGCGCTTCCGCGCCCGGCCGCCGTGCCGCCCCTTTCCGAACAACTCAAACCCTCATGACAAAGGAGATACAAAGATGAATGTCGTTTGCCTCGATCTCGAAGGCGTGCTCGTGCCCGAAATCTGGATTGCATTCGCGGAAGCGACGGGCATCCCGGAATTCAAGCGCACCACGCGCGACGAGCCCGATTACGACAAGCTCATGCGCTACCGCATCGACCTTCTGGAGAAGCACGGCCTGGGTCTGGCGCGCATCCAGGAAGTCATCGCGACGATCGACCCTCTGCCGGGCGCCAAGGCGTTTCTGGACGCTTTGCGCGAGAAGACGCAGGTCGTCATCATCTCGGACACTTTTGCGGAATTCGCCGCGCCGCTGATGAAGAAGCTCGGTTGGCCGACGATCCTCTGCAATTCGCTGGAGGTCTCGCCCGACGGCAAGATCGTCGGCTATCGCATGCGCTGCGCACAGTCCAAGCTGACGACCGTGCGCGCCCTGCAAAGCTGCGGATGCGAGACGATCGCCGCGGGCGACAGTTTCAACGACCTGGCGATGATCCGCGCGTCCAAGGCGGGGTTCCTCTTCCGCACGACGGACGCCATCCGCAAGGACAATCCGGATCTGGCGGCGTTCGAGTCGTATGACGATTTCTTCGCGGCTCTCGTGAAAGCGCTCGCCTGATGGGGGTCTGGACGGTTCTCCTCGCGGCGGTTGCGGTGGCGTTTCCGCGGGAAGGGCAGCGTCTTCCCGCGCTCGACCGCGTCTACGTGATCGGCGCGGCGACGCGTGGCGTCACGAACGTCGTCGTCGCCGGCGAACGCGTCGACCTCTTCCGGACGGGCGCGTGGGCGACGGTCGTGCCTTTGGTCGCGGGCTCGACAAACGTCATTCCGGTCGTGTGGTCGGGCCGGGAAGAAGGGGCGACCAGCCTGACCGTCCGCGTCGCGGCGAAGCCCGCGCCGTCCGCCACCCCCGCGGCGAAACCCGCCCCGCCCCGAAAGTGGACGAAGCTGCCGTATGCCGCCGACGCGCCGCAGCCGCCCCCGTTCGGCAAGCCCGCGGCGGAAATCACCCTCGTGCTCGACCCCGGGCACGGCGGCGCGGACGCCGGCGCCCTCAGCCCCCACGCCTTCCCCGAAAAGAACGCCAATCTGCTCACGGCCCGCGAGGTGAAGAAGGCGCTCGAGGCGCGCGGCTACCGCGTCGTCCTGACGCGTGAGAATGACATCGCCGTGCCGCTCTACGATCGCCCGAAAATCGCCCACGAACAAAAGGCCGACGCGTTCATTTCCATCCACCACAACGCCCCTCCGCTGGACAAGGATCCCCGGCGCACGCGCTACGCGGCGGTCTACGCGTGGAACGAAATCGGCAAGGGCCTGGCCGCGGCCATTTCCGCCGCGCTGGACGACGCCCTCGAGGACGAAATGCCCAACAAGGGCGTTTTGGCGGGCAATCTCGCCGTGACGCGCAATCCCGAGATTCCGAGCTGCCTTGTGGAAGTCGATTTTGTCACGTCCCCGGCCGGCGAAGCCGCCATTTGGAATGTCGTGCGCCGCCGCTATATCGCCGAAGCCATTGCTCGCGGCATCCACGCGTGGTGCAGCCGTCCGCCCGCGGCAGATTGACCGCGCAGAGACATTAACCGTAGGGAATATGCAGAAAACGTAGAGTGCCGCCCGCCAGGGAATTAATTCTCCCGTCTGTAATTTCTGCAACGCTACACGGCCAAATGGACGTGAAATGCAAGCGTGGTGAGGCCCTCGGCGAAAATTCTTACGGGTGATCTTGGCGGCAATCCGCACATTCTCATGACCGAGCTATGTTTTTCCCGTTGGCGGACGCGTCCCTGCACGACGAATCGCAGGACGCGTCCGAAGAGATGGCGATATTGGGGCTCCTCCCCAACTCCCGCAAGGGGAACGGGGTTTCCTTTGACCCCGAAGACTGCCGCGAATGAATTCGCGGCAGGGTGGTCTGTCGGCCGTTTGCTTTCTTATGCCGCCCCGCGCATTCGGCGTCGTATTGGGCGGCGGTTTTGCCGCCAATCGCGGCGCTTCTTCGGCCGCTTGAACGCCCTTATGATTTCCTCCAGGTTGATCGCGTCGATCTTCTCGCTGCAGTACCGCCTTGAACGGCGGTCGAGAAGGACGAGCAGGCCGCGGCGCAGGATATAAACCGTGCAGCATCCTCCAGAACAACGGCAGGGGCCGCAGTCCCCTGCGGTCCGCAGGGGATAAATTGGCCGTGGAGATCGGGAGAATGGGAAGAAGGGGTGTCGTGTGTCGGGTCTTGCCTATTATAGAGGAGTAGAGAGGAGGATAGCCCCCTCCCTCTTTCCCAAACGATCCCCCATGGCGGGGGCGGATCCGGCCGCGCGGCGTCACGAACAGACGG
>DJRS01000172.1:0-176 GCA_002440145.1 Verrucomicrobia bacterium UBA6354 | reverse complement strand
ATCGCCTGCAGACGCGAAATCGTCCGTTAGTTTGCGTTTTTGCTTTAAATCCGTCATGAAATAGTCAGATATCCCCTAAGAATCCGGGGCGACCCGTGCGACCGACCTCATTTCGCCCGCCCGGCACGCTCCAGACGGGGCCCAATTGCCTTGAAACGGTGATGGCGTTGCGCCGG
>DJRS01000157.1 GCA_002440145.1 Verrucomicrobia bacterium UBA6354 | reverse complement strand
GGCGTCCGAGGTTGTCGTAGGCGTAGGCGACCTCGGTGCCGTTCGCGTACTTCTCCTTCACGATGCGCCCGAGCTCGTCGCGGTCGCAGGCGGTCGTGCGGCCGTCATGGTCGGTGACGGAGACGGGGAGCCCGCTCCCGTCGTAGCCGACGGAAATCGACGAGAGGACCGTCGAGCCGTCCCTGCGCTCGACCTTCGCGATGCCGCCATGATCGGCGTAGGCGCGTGCCGTCACGACGCCATAGGGATCCGTCGACGAGACAAGCCGGTTGTACTTGTCGTAGACGAAGGTCGCGGACGAGAAGTCGTCCTTCAGCGAAAGCGAGAAGCCGCTCGGCGCGTACGCGATCGATACCGTGCGGCGTCCGTCGGCGACGCGCTCGACGCGACCGGAACGGGTGTAGGCGAACTTTGTGGTCCGCACGGCGTTGCCGTCCGCGTCGAGTTCCGAGACGGACACAAGCCGGTCCCTGCGGTCGTAGGCGAAGGCGCGGACGGGTTCTGCGGAAAGCGACCAGTCCGCACGGCGGGAGAGCTTCGTGCAGTTGCCCCTTTCATCGTATTCGAGAAAGCGCTTGTTGCCGAGACGGTCGGTGACGCGTACGGGCTTCCCGGACTTCTTGTCGTAGCGGAAGGCGACAAGGTCGCGTCCGCGTCCGTCCGCCACCTTGCGCACCTTCCCGAGATAGGCGACGTCATAGCGCATGAAGCAGTAGGTCGTCGTCGAGCGTCCCGTGAAGTCGACCGTGCGGAAGATGCCGTTCTTCATGTCGCAGGAATAGGACGCGGTCCGTCCCGCCTTGTCCTTCAGCTGGACGCCGCCCGCATAGGAGTAGGCGAAGTCCGCATCCGCGAGGAGCCGTCCCGCGATCTTGCCCGTGTGGGCGACCTTGTTCTTCCCGTCCCTGCTCTTCAGGTTCTGGATCCGGTCCTTCAATGTCTCGAACTGGACGTCGAACTTCTCGACGCGCCTGCCGCGCGTCGCCGAGGCGAGGTAGCCGTTCGCGTAGGCGAAGGTCTCCGGATCGAGCGAGGCGACGCGGACGGACGAGAGGAACTTCACGGACTTCTTCGAAGCAAGCCCGTCGACCGTCTTCGGGAGAATCGTCAACTGCTCGTTCCGATAGCTGAACGCGACAGGTACGCCGTTGAGGCGAAGCGCGGAGACAAGACCGTCCGACGTCTCAAGTTCGATGAAGCGCGTTCCCTGCGACGAGACGGCGAGAAGCGCGCCCGAAGCCCCGTACTCGAACAGGGCAGTCGTGCCGTTCGGCGTCTCGATGCGGGCGAGGCGTCCGTCTTCGTAGGCGAAACGCCAGCCGGCGAGACCGTTCTTGCCCGTCACGGAGAACCGCCGCGCCTTCGCGCAGTCGGCGGAGCTGGCGTCCGCCTCCCAGTCGGAATAGGGCGCGTAGAGTCCGCGGC
Organism: Verrucomicrobia bacterium UBA6354; assembly: GCA_002440145.1. Taxonomy (GTDB): domain Bacteria; phylum Verrucomicrobiota; class Kiritimatiellia; order RFP12; family UBA1067; genus UBA1067. Next base: position 4,018 of record DJRS01000157.1, on the reverse strand, counting down.
CCTTCTTCGCCTCTTCGATCGACGCGAGCTTCACGGCGTCCTTCGGCGTCTGGACCTTCTTCGGAAAGAACTTCACTTTCTCGCCCCACGGCGTCGTCCAAAGGACGCCATCCCTGTCCCGGCGGACGGAACTCTCGAGCTGCGGCGACCGCCAGCCGTGACCGAAGAGTCCGGACGACGCGGACGAAGAGTCGTAGACGAGCTCGATGGGAGCTGCAACTCCGGAGCGAACGCCGCGACGCCAAGCGTCCGCGTCATCATCTCGAAGCCGTCCGAGACGAGAGACGCCTTCCCGGCGAGAAGCGGCCGGTGCGCGAAGGACACGCCGTCCGACGCCGAGGCGAATCCGGCGGCCAGCGCGGCGAAAAGCGCCACCGCCCGACGAGCGGTGCGATAGACGCGGGACATATCACCCGCCTGCGCGATTCTATGAACCATACCGGCAACCTCCCTTGTTACATGCACATTATATCATATAAACCATCGCCACGCAAGGGTAGCGGCAAAGTGCGGGAAGTGTTGTGAATTGCCCAAGCAAATGCTCCTAGTGCATGGACATTTACTCGGGCAATGGACGTTATCCTCAAAGGCGGGAAGGAGCCACTCCCCCGCGGCAGACGGCCGGGTCGAAGGATAAGACCACGGGCGACGGCAGACCGCCCGAGTCGCCCGTGCCCAACCGAACTTCAAGAGACCACGGTCTCTTGCCCCGGAGACCGTGGTCTTTTGCTCGAGAGACCGTGGTCTCTTGTCCAGAAGACCGTGGTCTCTTGCCCAGAAGACCGTGGTCTCTTGCCCCGGAGACCGCGGTCTTTTGCCCCTGAGACCGTGGTCTCTTGAACATCTGCCGCCGATAAAACGAAGACGGCCTCCTGGGCCGTCTTGGGTCTTGAGGGGATATTGGCCTGTTTTACACCCAATCCCGGTTAAACTTCCCGGTTTTCGGCTAGGCGAAATGCGCGGAGATGAAGGCCAGTCCGTCCGCAACGGTGGCGAACTTGCCCTCGATCTGCGCATTGAACGCCGCGGCGAGCATCTCCGAAAAGCGCGGACCGGGCTTGAAGCCGAGCGCGATGAGGTGGCGCCCCATGACGAGGGGTTTGGGCGCGGACTCCTTGACGCGAAGCCGTTCCGCCTGCGCGGTCAGCCACTGGAGGGCCTCGGGGGTGCGGGGAGCCGTGCCGCGGCCGGCGTCATCCGCCGCGGCGACGCGCAAAAGGCGGTCCAGCCGTCCCGCCGCCACCGACAACCGCCGGATCGCCGCGTCCCCCGCGGCGCTCTTCCAGAGGGCGATGGGGCGCATGTGCAGACGCACCAGGGGCGGAACCGCCCGCAGGAGCTCGTGGTCCGCCGTCAAACGCGAGAGGAAACGCCGCGCCGGCGCGACGCCCTCTTCGTCGTGTCCGATGCTGCGGATGCGCTTGCGCTGCGGATCGTAAAAGGTGGTGGCGGGCTTCCCGAAGTCGTGGCACAGGACGGCGAGGCCGACAATCAGGTTTTCCCGCGGCGTCCACCCCGCCCGGTCCCCGATGAAATCGTACATTGTGTCGCGTCCGTCGCGGGAGGCTGCGAACGCGTCCAGGCAGCCGAGCGTATGCGCCCACACGTCGCCCTCGGGATGCCACTCGGGGTCTTGCCGGCAACCGATGAGCGCTTTGAGCTCGGGATAATAGTCCACCCATCCCGTCTGGCGCAGGAACTGGAGTCCTTTCGAGGGAATAGTCCCTTTGACGAGCAGCTTCTCCCATTCGCCGAACAGGCGTTCCGGGGGAAGTCCCTCCGGCGTCATGCCGCGGCAGACGCGAAGCAGGTCGTCCGTGGGCGCGAGGTCGAAGCGCGCCAGGAACTGCATGGCGCGGAGGACGCGCAGGGGATCTTCCGCAAAATGGGGCGAAACCGGCCGGAGCAGCCCCGCCGCCAAATCGTCCCGCCCCTTCCACGGGTCGAGGCACGCCCCCGTCAGCGGGTCCAGATAAATGGCGTTGACGGTGAAATCGCGCCGCGCCGCGGCGTCCGCGAGCGGCAGATTGGGATCGAAATCGGTCGCGAAAGCCTTGTGTCCGAGCCCGAGTTTCGTCTCGCGCCGCGGCAGCGCCACGTCTATCGGCACGCCCTGGAGCTTGATGACGCCAAAGGAAGCGCCGACCAGGTCGAGCGCATAGCGGGAACCGAGGGCGGCGAGGAGCCGCTCTTGGGGGAGCCCGTAGACCTCGAAATCGAAATCGTGCGGCGTCTCACCCCGCAGGGCGTCCCGCACGCACCCGCCGACGAGAAGCGCGCGCCCGCCGGCGGACTTCACAAGTTCCGCCACGCGGCGCACGTCGTCCGCCCGGCAGACCGTCTCAATAGCCGAGTTCGGCATCGACGAGAATGACTTTCGTGGGCATGCCGCCCGGGCAGCGGTCGAAGACGGCCGTCACCTTGCAGATGCGGTCCGGCGAATTGCAGTCGCTGCAGACGCCCGTCAGGGCGCAGGGCGTGCGCTTGCCGAGCCGGCGCGTGTTGGCGGGGCAGGCGACGCGCTTGATGCGCGCGATGGCATCGTCCACGCCGCCCACGACGATCTTGTTGCGTCCGACGACGTACACGACGCGCTTGGGGCCGCCGATGGAGGCGGCGACGCGGTTTCCGCGCCCGTCGATGTTGACGATGCGCCCGTCGGCGGTGAGGGCGTTCGCGCTCAGGAGAAAGAGGTCCGCCTCGATGGCGTGGTCACGGATTTCCTTCCCGGCGGCGGCGAGCGCCTCGCGCACGCCGATTTGCTTGAGCGTCTCGCTGCCGCCCCAGGCGACGGACGCGGCGGTCTCGGCCTCGGCCAGGACTGCGGCCAGGGCTTCGGCGGGCGTTTTCACGACTTGCGCCGCATAGCCGCGGCGGACGAGTTCCTGCGCGACGTCGTTCAGATCGAATATCAGCATAGGTCGGTTCCTTTCGTTTGGGTCAGATAGGGAAAAGGCTCATCGCAAGCGCGATCAGAAGGGGCATCGTGATAATGCTCAGAAGCGTCGTGCCGCTCGCCAGCCCGACGGACAGGTCCACGTCGCGGTGGTACTGCGCGGCAAACATCGTCGTCATGGCGGCCGAGGGGGCGCAAGCGGCCGTTATGAGCGCGAGCGCCATGAGGGGATCCAGCCACGACCGCAGGCACCAGAGGACGCCCATGAACACGAGCGGCGAGGCCACGAGGCGCACAAACGCCGCCAGGTACGCCCCGGGATCGCGCAACACGGGCTTCACGCGCATCCCGGCGAGGTAGTAGCCGATGATGAGCATGGCGAGCGGCGTGTTGAGGTCCGCCAGCATGGCCACGGGCTGGCGGAATACCGGCGGGAGCGTGTAGGAGGAAAGGAAGAGCGGCAGCCCCAGCGCCAGGCCGATCGTCCCCGGATTGACGAGCATCACGCGCCAATTCGTGCCGCCGCGCCCGTCCGCCGCGTGCTGGTGTCCGCGCATGGTCCTGTAGCCCCAGCTCCAGATGACGAGATTGAATACCGCGACGTAGACGACTCCGAAGAAGACGCCCTCCGCGCCGAACACGGCCTGCTCGAGCGGAATGCCCATGAACCCCGCGTTGGAAAGCACCATGGAAAGCTTCAGGACCGACGTGCGCCGCAGACTCTTCCCCGGCACGATCCAGTGCGCGACGGCGATGAGGACGGCGTGCAAGACGACGACAATCGCCGCGGCGAGCGCCAGCTGTCCGAGGAGGGCGACTTCGAACGGACGCTGGAAGACGTCCATGATCAGGCAAGGCGTCACGATGAGAACGAGGATGTTGACCATGCCCTTGACGGACGGCTCGTCCACGACCTTGAACTTGCGGCTCAGGGCGCCGACCGCCATCAGCGCGAAGAGAATGCCAACCTGCGAAGCCACGACGAGAAGGTTGTGCAGCATGTCAGCCCCCTAGATGGTTGAGATCCAGCTCATGGTCGAAAAGCGGCGGCACTTCATCCCGGCGGTGGCAGATCAGGACGGCCGTCGTTTTCGGATGCTTGCGCAAATACGCGGCGATCTG
>DJRS01000023.1 GCA_002440145.1 Verrucomicrobia bacterium UBA6354 | reverse complement strand
GACGTCCTTCGGCAACCACTGCGCCGTCAGATAGTGGGTGAACCTGTGGCCGTAGCACTTCGTCTGGTAGGGTTTGTCGAGCGAGAACGTGACGTTTGACGTCACCGTCACGGGCGCCGTCCATGTCGCGTCCACGCGCAATCCGAGTTCCTTGCGGACATCGATCTTGTCCAGCGATCCCGGCAGCAGGTTGCCGAAATCGTCGCAGAGCTTGCTCGTGGCGTTGTAGACGAAGCTTTCCGGGAAGACGACCACGCCGCCGCGGCGGACGTAGTCGATGACCGGCTGGCGCGTGCTGGCGATGCCCCATTCGCTGGCGACGGGCAGGAGAACCGGATATTTCCGGACGTCCAGCTTGTCGATGTCCCACGGGTCCACCATGTGGTACGCGGCGAACTTGGGCAGACGCTCCCTGAAGTCGCGCACCTCGCTCGAAACTCCCTTGACCATCGTCAGCGTCAGTTTCGACGGGTCCATGCCAAGGGCCTTGAACGCCGGATTGAACACGTCCTTCAGGAACGAACTCGGACGCTGGGGCGACGTCGACCAGCCGATTTCCGTGACCCAGATCGGCACGTCGCCGCGACCCGTCTCGCGCATCACCTTCTTCAGGCGCAGCAGGATGTCGCGCAGGCCGCATTCGGGCAGGGTGTCGGGCATGTACGGATGCACGTTCATCGCGTCGTAGAGCGCCCCCGCCTCGTTGCAGGTGCGGATGAACTCCAGCGGGACGTGCGTCGTGCCGCCGTAGACGACGGTCGCGCGCGGATTCGCCGCCTTGATCGCCCGGTAGGCCGCGTTCAGGCACTTCGTGTAGTTCTGCGGATGCCCCGTCTTGTCCGCAGTGCCCCAAAGGTTCGTCGAGGTGAAGTTCTCCTCGTTCCACACTTCGAAGTAGTCCGTGCGCCCCTTCATGGCGACAACGGCCTGATGGACGAAGTTCGTCCACTCGTCCAGGTGGTCGGGGATCGGGTTCATCCAGTCCGGGGTCGTGTTGAGCAGGCAGAGCATGTTCAGCCCGAGGTTCTTCGCCTGGTTGGCCTGCTGGATGGCGTGGTCGAAGTTCCAGACGCGTCGGCCGTTCTCCATCCGCCAGGGCTGCCAGGCTGGGCGCAGGTCGGCCCGCACCCAGCGTACGCCATGTTCGGCGAGGTTCTTCTTCTGCCCGAACGTGAGCGTCTTGCGCTCGGAGAGATCCTGGTAGACCGACCCGTGGCACATGCCGAACGGCGAGGCCTTGCCGTCGTTCGCCTCCCCGGCGCACGCCGCGGCGGGCGCGGCGGACGCGAGGGCGAGCGCGAACAGTTTCAGGACGTTCACTTGTCGCATAGCGTCAGGTCTCCGAAGCAGGTGGGATCGACGATGTGGCCGCCCAGCGGCTGGAAGTAGCCCTCCCACCCGTTGCGCCAGTAGCCGATGGATTGGTTGAACAGGATCGAGTAGCCGATCGTGTGTCCCGCCTTCGGTTCCGCGCCGATGACCGTCCACGGGATCAGCGCCTCGTAGATCGTCGTCGCGGGCCGGGTGTAGTCGCCCTCGATGCGCTTCGTCGCATAGGCAATCTCCTTGACCGGGCCGGCCTTGCGTCCCGGCATGTCGCGCTGAAGCCACACCTCCTTGTTGGCGAGCGAGAACGTCAGGAGCGGCCACGCCACGTGGTCGGGCTTCTCCCAGTTCGCCGAAAGCCCCAGCTGGATGGAATCCGTGCGCCAGGCGTTCAGCCCTTTCTGGGAGACGTCGTGCCGCGCGTCGAGGACCTCCGCGTAGAAGAGCAGGCCTTCCTTCGACCAGGCGAGCTTGAAGGTCGGACAGTACGATTCGCGCGTGTACCAGCCGTAGTTGCCGTGGCCCACGTTGCGGCGGCGCGACCCGAGCTGCTTGAACGGCGCGACCGCGCCCCACTCCGCGTCAGACGCGTCGATCTGCGCGTTTTCGAGGCGGGGAATGCCGCGAAGCCCCATCTGCCGCGTGTTGTAGAAGACCTTCTGCGTGTCGCCGGACGCGACCTCCGCGCCGATCTGATACCCTTCCGTCCACCAAATCGCCGTATAGTTGATGCCAGGGTCGGAGGGATTGAACGGCTTCGCGGCATCCTTCGAGTACGGCGTGAACGAGAAGACCTTCGTCTCGCCCGCCTTGAGCGTCGCATCGGCGACCGCGGGCTTGAAGCCCCACGCCGCTGCATCCTTTCCGACGAAGACCGGCTTCACGCTGAACGGCGCGTCCTTGCCGGAGTTGTTTCGCACCGTCACCTCGACGACGGCGCCGCCCGTCAAGTCTGTCGCGTGGCCGAGGATCGATGCGTCGAACGGGCCTTCCGCCAGCGGATTCTCCTCGCGCAGGACGACGGCCGGCATCTCGTCCGTCGTCTGCCGCGACACGATCTTCACGTTCTTGCCCTTGACGAAGACGGGCGCGACACCGGCGACGAACGAAACCTCGCCGCCCTTGCCGAGCGTGTTGGCGTAGGTGTCGAAGACCTGCACGTCCTCGCCCGCGACCGTCACCCGGTGGAAGCCGTCCATCGCCCAAAACGTCAGCGTCTCCTCGCCGTCGGTCGTCCACTTCAGCCCCCAGAGGCTATCCGTCTCGTCCGTCAGGCGCGACTCGAACCTGGGATGCGGCATCAGCCACGTCAGCGCCGCGTAGGTGACGACGCCCGGACGGTGGTAGTGCGGAAGGAAGACGATGTTGTGGTTGTCGAGGTCGTTGAACTGGTTCACGCCCGTGTAGCCCGCCATCAGCTGGTTGAGGAACTTGCGCTGGGTGTAGACGCCGTGCGTGAGCTCGTCGAGTTCGTTGAGCGTGTGGGCCGGGACGTTGATGGCGAGGCCCGAATCGTCGGCGGTGGCCCGCACCTGGCCGGGGACGTAGGCGAAGTACGAATCCTCGTTGCAGATGATGGGCTTGTCCGCGCCGAAGAGATCCTTGATGGCCTGGATGTCGTCGGCCCAGCCGAATTCGGGGCGGCAGGGGCTGCGGTAGCCGTGGGTGGTCACGATGTCGACGGAATCCCGCCCGCCGGTCAGCGCCACGCGGTTGAGGAAGTCGAGGTTGCAGTGCACCGCGCCCGTGCACATCAGCTTCAGCGACGAGCCGCAGCGTTCGAGTTCGCGCTTGATCTTGCCCATCATCGAGCAGTAGGCCGTCATCTCGGTGTTGCCCTTCGCCAGGCTTTCCGGCTCGTTGAAGACCTCCGAGCAGTACATCACGTCGCCGTACTCCTCCCGGAGCTTCATGAAGAGGTGCGCGAGCCGCTTCGACTCCGCGTCGTTCTTCGCCGGGTCGTCGTAGGAGAACACGCTCAGCGGCGACGAGTTGATGAGGATGCCGTGCCGCCGCGCCGCCTGCGCGTCCAGCGCCTTGTTCTCTTTCCACGCCCCCTCGTTCCAGTAGGGCTGGCGGATCGCCTTCGCGCCGAGCCGCGCCGTCAGGTTCCAGCTGCGCCACGCCCCGACTCCGGCGAGGTAGTTCATCGTGTACGGGCTCTGCGGGTCGAGCGAGCCGGGCACGATCCGCCGCGCCGGGATGACGGAGAACTGCGCCGTCAGGTCCTTGAACGTCTCGCCGTCGATCTGCGGCGAAACGCGCATCCGGTAGCACCCGTTCTTCGCCAGGACCCCCGCCGGGATGCGGATGGGGGCGGTCAGCGGCTGCCCTTCCGCCGGCAGTTCACGCTCCTCGACGCCCTGCGCGATCTCGTTGCCCGCGTAGTCGCGGCACGTCCACGCGAGACGGACTTTCCGCCCGCCGTAGCGCCAGGTCTTCAGCCCGACGTTCAGGACCGCTTCCGTCCCGGTGTCGAACGCGAACGGCTCCTCCATCGGAATTTGCCACGAGCAGACGAACGGGTGGGGATACTCCCAGTCCGCCGCCGCGCGCTCGCCCTGGAGGACCGTCCAGACCTGCGGGGCCGTCCCGTCCAGCGGATCGCTCTTCGCGGGGCCTTCGCCCGAGAGGACGCGGAAGGCCGTGCACTTGAACGCCGTGATGCGGCCCCGGCCGACGTAGTTCTCGGCCGCGAGGCCGATCTTCTTCGGCGCGAACCCCTCCGTAGGCGCGATTTCGCAGAACGTCGCGTAGGTTCCGTCCGCCAGACGCCGCGCGGCCGTCAGTTTCGCCCCGTCCCACGCGACGCGCACGGTGATTTTCTTCTCGCCGCGCGGCCACGGGAACTTCTTCTTCAAGTCGTTGATGCCGCCCGACTTCTTGTGCCGGTACTCGACGCACCCCAGCGACAGCGCGGACGCGTCCTCCTTGCCGCTCGTGTTGAGCGGACCGAAGATGAACCGCTCCTTCAGCGCGGGATCGTCCACGGCGATGCCGCACCACGAACCGTTCGCGAAATCCTTCTCCGGCGGCACGAGGTCGGCCTCCACGACAAAGGCGGTCCCGTTCCACTCCTGCGAGGGGATGAGATGGTTCTCGCCGTAGTAGTAGCGGTGGCCCCGCGATGGATGGTCGATCGTCAGCGCCCCTTGGCTCTGGACGCCGCACAGCGCCGCCGCCAGGACAATGCACAATTTCCTCATCGTTTTCCTTTCCTTTCAATAAAGTCGCGCTACCGGAGGATGAGCGTGAACCCCACATAGTCGTAGGGCATCTCGTAGCATCCCATATCGGGCCTCCTCTTGTAGAGGCGCGGATTGTGTGCGAGATCGAGCGCGTCCGCCGTCATCCAGTCGAGTTTCAGACCTTTGTTGATGACGGGGCTCTTCTTGCCGGGGCGGAAGTCCGCGTCCAGAAGGGGGTCCCCGAAAAGGCAGTCCGTGCCGCCCGCAAAGCCCGTCAGGCAGCAGTTGGTGAAGACCGTCGCCGCGTCCAGCCCGTTCGTCAGCGCGACATTGACCTCATTCGTACCGGCGAAGTTCCCCGTGACGATCGTGTTGACGACCGTGCCGCCCGCGACGTACAGGCCGCCGCCGTAGACCGTCGTTTCCTCGTTCGTCCCCGTATTCCCCGCGATCGTGCAGTTCTCGAGCCGCCCCGCCTTCAGGCAGACGCCGCCCAGCACACTCGCCGACACGTTGTCCGCGACAAGCGTGTTGCGGCAGACCGCGCTCGCATGATTCATGCGAATGCCCGCGCCGGATACTTTTGCGTATGCAACGCTTGTATTGTCGTCTGCGCGGTTGTCGCGCACGATGCAGCGGTCCATGAAGCCATTCTGGCCGATCTTGACCGCCGCGCCGTTTTTCGCGTTAGCGTCCGTAGTCTCGCCCTTGTAGAATGCCGACACGTTGTCCTCGATGATACAGTCCACCGCCTGTGCCTTCAATCCCCACCAGTTGTCTCCGAGCGTCAGTGCACACCCGTGCGAGGCCCATTGCCAGTTCCGCACGCCGCCGATGTTGCGGATGATGCAGTTGGAGATGCTGCCGCCATGAACCTTCACGCCCTGACAAAGATCGCCATCTCTACCCGTCATCCCCAAAGCGTCCTGAACCGTCACGCCGGACAACTCGCCCGAAGTTTGGGTCTTTGAACCTCCACCGACGGCGATCATCATACTGCCCGTGTCGATACCGCCTTTGAACACGACGCGCCGGGGGTCGCCCGCGACCGAAGCCATCCGCACCCCGTTCGTCAGGTTGATCGTCTCGTCAAACCGGTAGGTGCCGTCCATGACGAGAACGGTCGCGTTCTTCTGCCCAGTCGCGGCATTCGCCGCGTCGACCGGGCTGTGCGCCGCCGTTTCGGGCGTGTCGTAGGGCGATTCGTTGCTGCCGGACGCCCCGACCCAGAAGGTCTTCGCCGTCGCGTCGGCGCCCACGCACACGAACGCCTTGGGCAGGACGTTGGAAACCGTCTGCCCGTCGTAGACGGCCTTCAGCACGAGATCGTACGACGAAACCGCCGTGAGCGTCTCGCTCGCCGTCCCGTCCGTACCGAACGACTTCTCCTCGCCGTTCCAGACATAGGAAACGGATTCGGGCGCAACCGCCTGACCGTGCCACAGCAGCTGCGGACGGAACTTGATTTCCTTCCCCGTCTGCGACACGACCTGCGGCGTCCCCAGGCGATCGAGACCGACCTGCAGAACCGGGTCGTCCAGTTTCTTGTCGAACTCGTAGCAGCCGATGTCCATCCCGCCGTTGTTGAGCCGCGCCCGTCCGTCGAGATCCGTCGTGACGGCCTTGGCCGCTTCTCTGTCCAACCATTGCCTTCTCCCCGCGTCTATCAGGGGCGACCCGGCCGCGAGACGCCAGTCGCCGCGGCTGGGGTCGGCGAAAACGCCGCCGTCCGCGGCGATTTTCAGACAGGACGCGACGACCGTGAAGTTCGTCGGCAGGGTGTCCGCGTCGTAGGCGCAGTTGTAGAGCTCGTAGGCGTTCTTGTTGCCCGCGGGCAGGACGAACGCGCCGCCCGTGTTCCCCGCAATGACGCAGTTGTTGAAGCTGAAGCCGCGTGCCGAACCCATCGACACGCCCGCGCCCGTGTTCCCGGCGATCGTGCAGTTGTCCAGCCCCGTGCCGCTCCAGACGTTGAAAAAGACGGCCGCATTCGTCTCCGCGATCTCGTTGTCCGCGACAAGGCAGTTCACGAACTCCGCGCCGCCTTGCACCCAAACCACGCTCTGGGCGGGGTTCTCGACCTTGTTGCTCGTCACGGCGCAATTCCAGAGCCGGAGCCAGTCGCCCGACGTCCCCACCACGGTGAAGGGACCCTTGCAGCCGGTGAAGACCGAGTCGCGGCAACGCCCGCCTTTCATGAAGAGCGCCCCGCCCGACTCCTTTTGCGTACCCTCCAGGACGACGCCGCGCACGAGGCAGTTCGTCACGAGGGACGTCTCGCCCTGCATATAGATGCCGAGACCTTTTGGATTCGTATCGACGTCCGACGTGAGCCGCATGCCCGCGGCATACGTCAGGCCCTGAATCGTCACACCGGCGAGTGTGCCCCCGGTCACGGCGACGGCGCGGCGGTTCTCCGCCGGAATCAGCGTCACCTTGTCGCGCCCGTTCTCCGAGACGAGCGTCACGCCGTTCGTCAGCACGATCTCGCTCGTCAGCTTGTACGTGCCGTCCTTGACGCAGACCGAAACCGGATTGTTCGCGTCGCCCCGCGCCAGTTCCGTCGCCTTATTGACCGCGCCTTCTATCGTCTTGTACGACAACGTCTCGCCCGACGTCGATTCGGCCGCCTCCGCATCGACCCAGATCCGCGTTTCGCCGCGGACGGCCAAACCGGCGAACATCAGAGTCGCCAGCAGAAACGACCGTTTCCGTGTCCGGCTCCCGGCGCATGCGGTTCTTTTGATACTCCTCTTCATCATAGGTTTGTTCCTTTCTGATTATGAAACAAGAAATGAATTGCGGGAATCCGTCGCACACATGCAAAAAACGGCGAAGGGGAAAGTCTGCAGACGACCCCGTTCAAAGGTGCGGAAATAGCCTCTAAAAGGCCCCTTACAGCGCTTCTAGCATATAAGGGGGGGGGGTACTTGGACGCAAACGGACACGCCAGAACGCGTCCTGCCGCGCTCTGCGGGCACGCGCACGCGGCGCTCTCAAAAGCGCCGCCGCACCGTCCCATCTTGCTTGTCCGTATCATCTTCATCCTGGTACCACCAAACTTCAAGAAATAGTATAACCTTCAAGAAATAGTATAACATATTTTCCGCCGTTTGAACATCCCCCGTACGGGGGAAGAGACCACAAAATTTGATTTTTTGCGGGAGATCGGGAGAATGCGGGAAAACAGGCGTTTAACCGTGTAGCCGCCCCCCATGAATGGCAAGGGCGGCTGTCCTTGCCACCCGCACGGCAAAGAGAGAGCCACTTTTGGACGGACCGCCTATGCGCCACGCGACCGTTCCGGCGCAACGGGGTAGGCGTTCCGGCGCAACG
>DJRS01000043.1:6055-10183 GCA_002440145.1 Verrucomicrobia bacterium UBA6354 | reverse complement strand
CCTTTCGACTGCGATTTTAAGGCTGAAAGATCCTGGAGAAAGGAGCGGCATCTCAAGTGTTCCGCCGCACCGTCCGCATGGGCGAACGGGCGATCCGCCCGAAGAAGCTTTTCCGCGGTTTTGCAGATAGGTGCTTTACAGGTCCAAACGATTATGTTATAATGTTGGTAAAATGTTTTTGGAAGTATACGATAAAACGGTGACGGTGAGGACACGGGCGTTCCGTGCGCAGAAACGTCCGCAGGGTGCGTCCGGACGCGTTCTGCCGCGTCCGTTTGCGTCCAAGTACCCCCCCCCCCTTATGTGTAATTAACGGCGTGGAGGGCTTCTGCGCGGCGTTTGGCGCGGCTCCGAGCGGGGCTGCGCGGCGGACGCTTTGCCGTTTTCGTCTTTTCCCTGCAGACAGGAGGCGCCGATGAAATCGTTTTGGATTATTCTTGCATTGGGTTGTGTCGGTCTGGGTGCGTGGTTGCTTTTCGACAACCACCGGGCCACGCAAGAAGCGCAGGCGCGTGCCCGGATGGAGGAGCACGAACGTCTGGAGCGAGAACGCAAAGAGGCGCGCGAACGGATGGAGTTGGAACGCCGCGAACGCGCCGAAATGCTGGCGAAAGAGGATGCCATACGGCTTTTGCAGCGGTATATCACAGCTCAGGAAAGTCTCTTGAAACAGGAGAACGACGAACTTCAAATACGCCTTGAGATGCTGGACATAGACTCAAAGAGTCTCTCGGATGAACTGATTTCGATTGATAAAGCCGTGGAGCGAAGGTCCGCTGCGGCAAGACAAGCGGGGAGACCTTTCCGCGAGAAACTCGAGCAAGTGGAGGCCATGCTGGAGTCCAAAGTCATAGCCCGATTGGCTGAAACGTATCTCAACGAGGATTTTTCGGCGGAACGTTTAAGATTCAAGGCGAGTGTTCAACAGTGGATACGCCTAGAGGAAGAAACCGCGGCGAAATTGGCGAAAAACCGCAAGAAGTACAACAAGGTGATGGGGGAGATAGACGCAGATATGGATACAAAACTTGCGATTGCCCGCACGCGGCTCGACTCATCCAGCGCGGCAATCGGGCGTCGTGCAGAACTTTACAAAGAGGAACGGAATCGTTCAAAAGCTCGTCGCGAAGAGTTGCGTGCCAAGGCCAAGCGGTTCGAAGAACTTAATCGTATGCGCAACCGAAGGGATCGTCTGTCCGCGAAGAAAATGATGTCTCCGTGGGAGCGGAAAGAGTTGGAGGATCTGGAGAAGAGAGTCGCTTTCGAGGAGGAGAGACTTGAACGGCAGAAAGAAATCTATGCTCTTGCCCAAGCCAACATGGCGCATCTGGAGGTGACGGCGGCAGAGGTCCAGGCGCGGCGGAGAGGGGACAAGGCGACAGCCGAGAAAGCCGAGGACGACGATGCCGTCCATGAAGCGGAGATGCGCGAAAAAACGTACTTCAACTTCGCAAAAACATATGAGACAAAGACGCTCGATAGACTCCGGACTGCACTTGTCGATTTCAAGTCTCGGGCGGCCGCGCAGATAGCTGCCAACAACCGCAAATTGAAGATGCTATCCAAGACATTACCCAATATGGACTTCTTGACGGCAGACCAAATCAAAGAGATGAAGACGGAAATAGCGGAAAAGATGGCTGAAGGAGTCACCCTTGATTTGACGGGAGAGAGACAATGACAAGCGCGGCTTTTCTTTTGGCGGCCTCGCTTATAGTGAATCCGCAGGAGCGGCGAACTATTCGCGATTCGTACATCTGTGGCGGGGTGACGAATTTCAACATGTGCCGGGAATTGACGTCCGATGCCAAGAAGGGCTTGACAGTTCTCGCCGGGCAAGGCTCCGGGTTCTTTATTTCGTCCGCCGGCGACATTTTGACGAATGAACATGTAGTAAAGGATGCGGCAGAACTCGTCGTCATCTGGAACAACAGTGCGTACCGGGCGGATGTCGTGGATGTCAACCGCGAGAAGGATCTGGCATTGATACGCATAAAGTTTCTTCTGTTGGAGTACACCGAGGAAGGCGCTGTGAATACGGCCGAAACGAAACGCAATGCGCCGATCGTGTATCCGTTAGGAATTCCTTTGCGGAATACGCTCACCGTTGGACAGGAAATCTATGCCGTGGGCTATCCCATACAAGACGAGAAAATAGGACTTAAACCGCAGGTTACGAAAGGAATAATATCAAATTTGGAAGGTTTCGGCAACCGGCACGAAGATTTCCAAATCGATGCCGCGCTTACGTTCGGCAATTCGGGAGGACCTGTTGTCGACAGTTCGGGCCGGGTGGTTGGTGTTGCGGCACATGGGAGCTTACAGAACAAATCCGGCAATTATGCGGTAAAATTCGAAGCTGTGCGGGCCTTTCTGGGCAAGCGCGTTTGGCTGGAAGAGAAACCCGAGCGTCCGCTTCCGCCCGTTCGCATGTTGGAAGAAACGATGCGTTCCACTGTCCTTGTTCTGAATTATCGCAAAAATGACGGTACCGTGCCCGAGACGGACGAGAATGACTCATCTGCCGAACGGGAGATGTCCGCGGCGCTTCAGCGGGCGATATTGGGCGCTCGTTTGCAGAAGGTTCGCGGCAATTGGGACGAAGTCAGGGAGCGAACAGATGACCTCTTGGTTCTCATCCCGGGGAATTCGGAGGTCCGCAAAATGAACGAGGAGGCGCGGGACAGATTGGGATTGCATCTCCTTGTCTGCGCCGAAGCAGACGGACGTGACGTGCCTGCGCAAATTACGCCTTTTTGCGGCATTACGAACACGACGGTTTTGTGCGGCGAAGCGTTCCCTGTGGCGATGCCCGGGAAAACGCGTGGATTCCCCGTGCGGGCCAGATTGACTTGGCGGTCCGGCGGGCGGAATTATATCGGCTATTTGGATGAATTTTACAATTGGCACGGCACCAAAGAGGTTCGTGTCATCTTGACAGAACAGGCCGATTGCCTACAAGAACAAGACAAAGGAAACTAAGACATGAAAGCACATAAAGGCGGCATTTCGCTAGGGACATTGCTGGCGCTACTCGTTCTGATCACTGGTGGTGTCATCCTCTATTTGCAGCATAGAGGCAAGGAGATCTCCATTTCCATCAAGCCGCTGGAAGAGGATGGGGGACCCGCCGGGACGTGGGACGCCGAGGCGGAAGAGAACGCCGCGGCAGAACGCGCACGGAAGGCGGAAAACGAGCGAAAAGAACGCGAATTGGCCGAAAAACTGCGCCTGAAGAAGTTGCGCGCGAAGCAAGAGACGGCATTTTCCGCGGCACTTGCGCCGTTCGAGGGCGTGACGACATTTCTGTTCTGGAGCGATCTGAGGGACGATAAGATACCGGATCTTTCCGCGGCGGGCTCGACGGCGACGTGCTTGTTTGACGATTTCGGGACGACGCAGGCGGCTTATGTGCTAAAAGGGCGCGGCGGAGACGTCTTCGAGATTGCCAAACTGCAGGCAGACGCCGCCGAGGAAGATGTCCCGAAGACCGAATTTGAAGCTTTGGCAGCCCAAAAACGCCACGCCATCTGTCATGACGGCACGATTTACCTGTGCGGGACGACAAAGAACCGTTCGCTCTACCGTTTGCCGAACGAAGACAAGGATTTTCGTCCGCTTGAAGCCGAACTGGGCGATCTTGGCATGGCTTTGATCGAGGCTGGGGCGGATTTCGGCGAACGGCTGGCACGCCTGAGCTTGTGTGCGAAAGACGGTTCGAAGACGCTTCCGCTGGGGGTAATACCCTATAGCGGCGCGTTGGACGACGAGGATCTGGAGGATGCGCTCGAGGAGGTTCTGTCCGATGAAAAGCAGGCGAACATGTCGGTCAAGACACTCAAGGCCAAACTGATCAAGTTCCGTCCGACCGTCGTTCTCTATGACGGGCATATCATTAAAAAGGATACGCGCGGCGTGACATACGTGCCGCGCATCTTCCGGCATTTGGGAACAAGCAGGTACGGCTATAAGGAATATGAAACGGTCGAAAGATTCCGCATAAAATGGCAAAATCTCCGAGATGAAGCCTTGCGGCAGGAGCGCCGTGCCCAGGAAGTGGCGGAAGAAAACGAGCGGCGCCGGGCGGAAACGCGGCAGAAGAACGAAGAGCGCCGCATCCGGGCGGAA
>DJRS01000043.1:2967-5983 GCA_002440145.1 Verrucomicrobia bacterium UBA6354 | reverse complement strand
CGCGGCAAAAAGATAAGGAAATGAGTCGTTAGGTCATAGCCAGTTTGTTTTGATGTAGTTTCAGAGATTTCCAAGATGATAGTTGCGTGCAAACATTGCAGGAAGCAGATCAATATCGAAGGGGGTATTGAGGAGGGCGATGTCGTACCCTGCCCTTATTGCGGAGAAAGTTTCGTCTTTTCCGCTCCTGTGCGGGTAGCCTTGTCGGGTGTCATCCCATCGCCTCCGCAAGATTCGGGAAAGGAAGCTCCGCGTCCGAAACCCGTTCTGCGGCTCAGGCGTCCGTCTGAAGGCGACACGCCGGCCGGGGAGGGGGCTTCCGCGTTCATCGAGCAGGTGGAGTCGCGCGTCGACAAGGACCTGCGGCGCAAGGAAAGGGCGCGCGCCAAGGCAATCGCCATGAATGTTTCCGTTATGCTTCTGCTCGCCGTCGCCGCGTTCTTCGGGTGGAAATATTGGCATGTACGGCAAGTTGTGCGGGCGGAATTCGCCGCGCTGAAGAATGGATTCGCGGGTGCGCAATTCGCGCTCTGGCACGACTTGCCCAGGCAGCTGCGCCCGGGGCGCGCGAAAGGCACTTTCGGGCTCGTCATCCCTGACGAAGCCGGACAGGCGGTCTACTACCGGCTCGATTCGGATGCGGGGAAGATTTTCGTCCGGCGGCTTTTGTCGACAGGCGTCTATCAGGCGATACCAGCGGGCGAATACCGGCGGCGCGTGCTTGAGCGCGGCGGCATTTTCCAGACGGACGGCATCGCGTATGTCGTCGTGCCGGACAAGAAAACGCAGAAAATTGTCGCGCCCGCCGGTCAGGGGGCGGTGTTGAATCCGTCGGAAGCCTTTCTGGGCGATTTGTATCCGCTTTTGGAGAAATTTGGAATAAAGGGCGGAAATCGCCATTTCGAGGTGTATTTTGCGCCCAATGCGTCCGTCCGGCCCGTTCGGGTGGCGCGCGCTGGGTTCGGGGCGACGGTTCCGTATGCGGCATTCGCCGAGGTGGCGCGCGATTACGTGCCGCGTGCGTCCAAGCCCGGACGGCGGCTGACGGACATGAAACCGCGGCAGACTGTCGTATTTTACGACGGGCACATGATTGCGCGCGGATTGAACGGTGTTGTGAGAGTGCCGCGCACCCTGCCGACGGCATTCACGTCAACGGAAGCGAACCGGTGGAAACGTTTGGCGAATGAAGCGACGCGGCAGGAGGCGGCCCTGCGGGCATACGAGTCCCGGCAGCGCGGCGCGACCTCCGGGGAAACAGGTTCGGACGGGGACGAGTCGGACGTCCAGGCCGTTTTGCGCAATGGAATCGTCACGATCAAATGCAAATAGGGACTATTCCGCCATGAAAAAAACTCTGTCAGTTCTAGCCGCCCTTTTCGGGCTTTATCTGTGTGTCGCCATCGGTGCGTGGTGCATAGTGCCGCGGAAGCTCGCGGATGTCGAGCAGCGGCTTTCGGGGGTTCGCGTTGCGATTGCGCGGCTCGAACACGATCAGATTATGCTGTCTGAACGTGTAAAGGCCGCTACGGACGCGACAATCGGCCGCAGGAAGTCCAAGGTGGAGGAGGTCGCCGCACTACTGAAAGACCCCGACATCAACCATCTCGCGCTCGTCTACCTGGGCAGCGACTGGGCCATCCAAAGAAGCGGGTTCCTGGGAACCGTTTCGCATATGCGCGAACTTCTGGAGATGCAGGACAACGACCGCAAGGCGTTCTCCTCCAGCACGGACAGGAAAATAAAAGACCTGGAAAATCGTTGGCGCACCATGAACAGAAATCTGCAATTGATGCGTCCGGGGAGCCTGGGTTTCGCGGCAATGATGCGCGAAATACACGAAATCGAGCGTCAACTTGACAATTACCGGTATTCCAGCGCGTTGAGTGCAGAAGTCCGGAAGGATAGCGAGGACCGCAAGTTCGCCGAGGCGCGTGCAACGATGGAGGCGAATATCTTCAAAATAGCGTCCGACTACCAGGAACGGACCGTCGGGGTTCTGAACGGGGTCATGGCGGAGAAACTCTACGAGTTGCGCCTGGAGTCGAACAAACCGGACTATTTGAGGCGCATTCTGTCGCCGTTCAATATCTGGCCTTTGAACAAGATTGTCAAATTGCCCCTGCCGGATGAGGATGAAAAGCAACTTTGAGCAAAATTCGCGGAGCGCGGCCGTCGAGGCTGTGGAACGCCGGTGGCGGGAGAAGAATGCCGCGGTGCGGAAGACCGAGCGTCGCCGGGTTTTCGGGCGGATTCTGGCGGTCGGCGCAGTCCTCCTTGGCGGTGGCGCGGCACTGTTCATCGCCCTGAGCCGTTTGGGATATGGAGGTGGGCTATCCCTCCCGTCCTGGCGGGCGTTGATGCCCGCCGAACAATCCCTCGATATGAACGAACGGACGCATCTGGATGCGTTTTCGGAGGACTTGCACCGCTTCAAGGTTGATAAGCTTGAACTTTGGCGCACCGCGCCCCGCGCGGTCAAGCCCAAAAACGCTTCCGTCGGCGCCGTCTATCACGTATTTGCGGAGAAGAAGGACGGTACCTGCGGGCTCTACCGCATGACAGCCAAGGGGAACGGTGCCTTTGCCGTGGAGGAATTGACGCCATTCGGAAATCCGATTCCCATGAAATTATCCGACTGCAACAAGGCGCGGAAAGGCTCCTTGCAACTCATTGAACATGAAGGGAAGGTCTATGTCTGCGGCGCGAAAAGCATCACGGCGGGACAGGCCCTGCTGCAACGGTTCATTCCCTGAAAGGGCCGTCTTCGTTTTCCCTCATGATTGTCCTAGAAATCGCAGTCGGAAGGCTGGAATCGGGGCTGCGAGCCTTGTTTTCAGGGGTGATGCGGATTTTCCTTTTTCGCCAAGCGGGTGAAAGCGAAGTCGTTCGTGCTATGCCTTATAGAGTCAAATCTAGAAGGATAGGACGAACGACAGGGATCATTATACCGCAAATCGGGCCGCGGGGCGTCAGGAAGAGGCGGAGTTCGGCTACAGCCCGCAGAAGCCGGGAC
>DJRS01000043.1:0-2951 GCA_002440145.1 Verrucomicrobia bacterium UBA6354 | reverse complement strand
TCCGTCCCACTGCTACCATACGTTGTGCATCGCCAGGCTCAGGCTGGTGATCGCCGTTGTCGTGCATCCGGACGGCGAGACGTCCGGGACGCATTCGCGTTTCATGCTCGGGGACTGCCTGGCGTTCGTCTCGTCCGTCAAGAAGCCGCGCCTCGTGCGGGGCGACGTGTCGTTCGGCAACGAATCGGCCCTCGGCGACCGCGAAGAGGCGGACGTGCGGTATCTCTTCAAAATGCGCCGGACGAAGCGGGTGTGCGGCGAGTTCCGCGCCTTGCTGGCGGATGCGGACGTGCGCCGCGACGCGTCCGGGGATGGCCATGCGCGGAGCGGGACGTCCAGCTCGATTCGTGGGCACGGGCGCGGCGGATGGTCTTCGCCCGGCGTCCCGTCGAGGAAATGCCCGAGCGAAGACCATCCGCCACAGAGAAAATCCACGCAGCTGTGGCTCCCCGGCCTGGATCTTGTGGAGACGTCGGACGAGGTCTATGCGGACGGCTACGGGCGGTTCCAACGCGTCGCGGACTTCAACTGCGATTTCTAGGATTGGCGCATGCAACGTCCGATCTCGCCCGTGTTTGAAAGAACCGGGAATAAAACATGCAAGATCGACTGGCGGCCGCCCGTCACTGCGCATCTGCCGTCGGCCGCGCGCGTGCCCAGAGAGAACGAGAAGTGGCCAAACGTCTTTCGCGATCCATTCCATCCCCGAGCCGACGAGCGGGCTGATGCTGCTCCTCGGTGCGGGCATGCTCACGCTCCGTCGCAAGGCCGTCCGTGCCTAAGGGCTGGCAAACGCGTCTTGGCGCGTCAAGGGAATCTCCTGTTCTCGCAAGAGGCGGGAGATTCCCTTTTGTTTTCCGCCCGTCGCATGGAAAAGGCGGAGAGTCCAAACTGCGATTCCCGGGCTAGTCTTCCATCTCGAACACGAGTTCGCCGCCCCGCATGAGGTCCGCGTGGCGCAGGACGCCGTCCGCTAGTTCTTTGCCGTTCAAGGTGGCGCGCTTCACGTAGACGCGGTCGGGCGCATAGTTCCGCACGCGGATGTTCAGGGTTGTCTGCGACGCGCCGGTTCCCAGTTTCAACGCGGCGGATTTCACGGCGGGAGACCCGAGCCGGTAGGTTCCGCCGACGGGGTCGACCGGGTAGAATCCGAGCGCGGAGAAGATGTACCAGGCGCTCATGGCGCCGCAATCCTCGTTTCCGTCGAACCCGCGGCGTCCGGACGAATAGCATTGTGACAGGATGCGGCGCACGGTCCGTTGGGTTTTGCGGAAGTTCCCGACGTAGCCGTAGAGATAGGCGACATGGTGCGTGGGCTCGTTGCCGTGATGGGAAGTCCCCGTGCCGTTGGGCGTGAAGAAGATCTCGCCGAAGTAGCGGTCGAGTTCGCGCTCGAACGCGGCGGGGCCGCCGAGAAGGGCGATCAGACCCGGCACGTCGTGCGGCACGCACCACAGGGCGGTGTCGGGTGAACATTCCGTATAGGCGTGCTTCGCCGACGGGTCGAACGACCCGTCCTTCCGCCGCGGCAGGAAACGCCGCGCCTGGGCGTTCCACAGGTTGGTGTAGGCGCGGTTGCGGTCGGCGAACGAGAAGTCCAGCGTGCGCGAAACGGATTCCGCCGTCTCGTCGCAGGCGACGTAGCCGCGCGAGAGATAGCTCGTGAGTCCGCCGCGCGTCTCGGGGAACCGTCCGAATCTGCCGCGGTCTTCCCAGCGCCGTTCGGTGTCGAATTTCTGCGGAACCGTCGCATTCTTGCGGATAGCCGCGCGCGCGCCCGCCCAGTCGAAT
The DNA here is from genome assembly GCA_002440145.1 of Verrucomicrobia bacterium UBA6354. Taxonomy (GTDB): domain Bacteria; phylum Verrucomicrobiota; class Kiritimatiellia; order RFP12; family UBA1067; genus UBA1067. The sequence continues at coordinate 1,160 of DJRS01000043.1, read as the reverse complement.
CCCGTCACGCCTTTCGCCATCGCTTCGGCGAGGACAATCTCCGCCGGTGCCCCCGTCATGATGCCCGTATAGCCGGGGTTGGGCCACTTCGGCAGCCATCCGCCTTCGCGGTAGATGTCCACGAGCGACTGCATCATCGCGCCCGTGCGTTCGGGGTTCGTCAGGATCAGGAGGGGATGCTCCGCCCGGTAGGTGTCCCAGAGCGAGTACGCCGTGTAGGCGGTGCCCGTATGGACCGTGTCGTCGAACGCGCTGTGGTAGACGCCGTGCTCGGACCACTCCCGCGGATAAAGCGCGGCATGGTACTGGGCGGTGCGGAATATGCGCGCGACGTCCGGTTCCGCCTCGATGTCGATGCGCGCGATCTGGGCGGACCATGCGGCGCGTGCATGCGCCGCGGTCTCCTCGAACGTCGGCGGCAATTCGTCCAGATTCCGCGCGGCAAACTCAGCCGAGACGGTGGAGAGCCCTATGCGCAGTTCATTGCCCTTGCGTTCGGAAATCCAGTATCCGCGGAAGTTCGGGAGCGGATAGCCGAGCGGCGCGTCCATGCGTTCGGTGGAGGAACCCGAACCGGGGGTGGGCGCCTCGCCGGGGGGGAAGCGGACGATTGCCGCGCGGCCGAGGGCGGTCCACATGTAGGTTTTGCCGCCCGCCTGGACGGTGGTTTGCCACGGATGGGCATCGATGCGCGTGATCCGGGCGGGTGGGACGGGAATGCGCAAAGGCGCCGTGTCGCCCATCCAAATGGCGGGTTGGCGTGTGAGGCAGATGCCCAAAAGGTGCGTATCCAGCGCGTTGAAGCTTGTCCGTCCCACGGCGTTCGTGCGCGTCATGGGCACGACTTGCATGGAACCGAAGGGGACGCCCGTGTAAGGCATCATGCCGCCATATTCCGTGCCGGTTCCCTCCGTGCCGACAAGAGGGTCGATCGCATCCAATGGATCGGATGCGAGGGAGGAAGGCGCGGCGGAAAATGCCGCGAGGGGCGACAAAGCCATTCGCGCGATCAGAATAACGCCAAGAAATCCATTTGCATTCATGGCTCTCATTATATCAAATGGAATCCCAAAATGGAAGACGGATTTAGCCCGTTTTTCGCCTCCAAAATCGCCTGTTTTTGGCCCCCAAAACACCTCCCCCTCATGCGGTTTGAGGTT
>DJRS01000132.1 GCA_002440145.1 Verrucomicrobia bacterium UBA6354 | reverse complement strand
AACGTGGAGAAAAGTTTCCCCTTCGGCGGTAGGGGCGGCAGTCCCCTGCCGCCCGCACGGATCCGTCCGTGTAGACGCCCCTGTGGTAGGGACGGCAGTCCCCTGTCGCCCGTGTTGGAATTCGGCCGTGTAGAAGTGCAGAAGTGTTGAGAAAGGCGCCCTCCACCTCCCATGTCCCCCAACAAGCGCATATTCCTGAACATCGTGGCCACCTACGGACGGTCTGTATTGGGTGCCGCATGCGGAATATTTTCCACGCGCTGGGTGCTGATGGCCCTCGGGCAGGAGGATTTCGGCCTCTACGGCGTTGTGGGCGGCATGACATTTTTCATGACATTCCTTAACGGACTCATGGCAGGCGCGACTGCGCGATTCTATGCCTTTTCAATTGGCAGTGCGCAAGTTGCGTCTGACAAGTCCCGTGCATTGGCTGATTGCCGCATTTGGTTCAACACGGCACTGATGGTCCATACATTGTTGTCGGTTTTTCTGCTCATAGTGGGCTGTCCGCTCGGCGAATGGGCAGTGCGGCGGTATCTTGTCCTGCCGCTTGATCGCTTGTCTGAATACATTTGCGTTTTTCGCTTCTCAGTGGCGTCCTGTTTTGTGACGATGATTAGTGTTCCGTTTTACGCCATGTATATCGCCAAACAATACATTGCGGAATTGACAATCTATCAATTCGCCACTACGGGTTGCAATGTTTGCTTCTTTTATTATATGGCAACGCATCCGCAGCCCTGGCTGGTTCCCTATGCGGCGTGGATGTGTGGTATATCCATCTTGCCTCAGTTGGCCATTGCCTTACGTGCTTTCTTTATTTTCCCAGAATGTTCCGTGGACTTCAAATATTGGTGGAAGGGCAAGCGTGTTTGGGAAATGGCGGCGTATGGGGGATGGCAAGCGTTCGCTGGCGTGGGCAGTATCTGCAGAGGGCAGGGTATGGCGATCCTTGTCAACCGGTATTGGGGCGTTGCGGCTAACGCCGCAATGACCATTGCAAACCAAGTGAATGGGCAAACCCAAACACTTGCGAGCGCGATGATAGGTGCGTTTTCGCCGGCCATAACGACGGCTTGCGGCGGCAGGGATTATGATTTGATGCGCCGCATGGCGTTTCGCGCCTGCAAATTCGGAACGGTGCTGGTGCTTTTGTTTGTATTGCCGCTGTCGCTTGAACTCCGCGAGGTCATGCGTCTGTGGCTCAAAGACGTGCCGCCGTATGCGATAGAACTCTGCTGGGCCATGATGGCGGTTCTTGTTATAGACAAGACGTCCGTCGGGCATATGCTGGCCGTCAATGCGAACGGGAAAGTCGCCCTTTACCAGTGTTTTCTTGGAACGGCGTTGATATTGACATTGCCGATTGCGTGGGCCGCGGCGCACTTGGGATGCGGAATTCATTCCGTAGCGATTGGCTTTATTGTAGCGACGATGCTTTCGGCTTGGGGGCGGGTTTTGTTTGCGCGTACGCTCGTGGGCATGGGCGTGCGCCATTGGTTGGCGTCCATTGTCTGGCCGATCGCGTGTGTTTCTTTCGTTGGCGGAGCCATTGGCTGGTGCGTCCATTTTGTCGCCGCTCCTTCGTTTTTGCGCATATGCGCCACGACCGCATGCGTGGAGTCGGTGTTTCTTCCGCTCGTCTGGTTTTTTGTCCTCGATCCGTCCGAGAGGCAGTATGTAAACATGCGGATTCGAAACATTTACGGTAAATTCTGCAGGAGAGGTCGCAATGACATTGGTTGATGCAAAGTCCTGTACGGGATGCACGGCTTGTTTCTCTGTTTGTCCACGTCACGCCATCGAGATGAAGGCGGATGGGGAAGGTTTTCTGCAGCCTGTGATATCCCGGGAGTCGTGTGTAAATTGCGGTTTGTGTCGAAAGGTCTGCCCGGTGCTCAATCTTCGGCCGAAGTCGGACACTCCGCGCTGTTACGCCTTCCGTACAGGCGACCGTGATTTGCTGATGAAAAGCACGTCCGGTGGCGCTTTTTCGACATTGGCGCAACCAGTTCTTGACGGCGGGGGATGCGTCTTTGGCTGCGAGTTGGGAAAACAGAGCCTTGTCGCCGTGCATGTCAAGATCGAAGGTGCCGCGTCCCTGCAAGCCCTGCGCGGCTCTAAGTATGTGCAAAGCGATCTAAGGAACACGCTTGGCGAATGCAGAAAAGAGTTGCAGTCGGGAAGAGAAGTCCTTTTCTCGGGCACACCCTGCCAGATAGCTGGATTGAAGGCTTTTCTGGGGAGGGATTATGCGAATCTGCTGTGCGTGGAGGTTATCTGCCATGGCGTGGCCAGTCCGGTCGTTCTCCAGAAAGAAATCGAGGAAGTCGAGAACCGTCAGAAGGCAAAAATAGCGAATATCGCTTTTCGGAATAAAAATTCCGAAAAGCGCTTTTCGCTTCGCTTTTCTTTCGAAAACCGAAGCGAAAAGCGCTTGCCAGATGTTTACTGCAAGGATTTTTTCCTTGCCTACGCCGCTAATCTGTCATTGAGAAAAAGCTGTTATACCTGTCCCTTCAAAGAAGGGCGCAGTGGCGCGGATTTCACAATCGCTGATTTCTGGCAAGTGGAAAAGTGCGGCAAGGGTCTTGAATACGGGGATGGGATGTCGCTGATCGTCGTTCATACCGACCGGGCGGCGAAGTTTTTTGACAGGTTGATGAAGACATTGAGCCCCAAGCCGCTACTTTGTGAAGTCTCGCCGGAGGATGCTTTCCGGGGAAATCTGAATTATTATTATCCGACGCAGGCCCCTGGGGGTAACAGACGCGACAAGTTTATGGCGTGCTTCAGAAGCCAGCCCATCGGGCGCCTGGCACTGCGCCTGACGCGGAAACCCTTGCTGTTGCGCGTGGCAAGCCGTTTGAAAAGGGAGATAAAGGCGCATTTGAGAGGAAAGAAATGAAAGTCGGCATTCTGACTTATCATGATGCGTTGAGTTACGGCGCACGCTTGCAGACACTGGCCCTTCAAGAATGTATTCGTCATCTGGGGCACGAGGTTTCGATTATCGATTATCGTGGCAATGTCCACAAGCCGATGCATTGGTATGATGTGTTGCGTGCGCACTCGCCTTGGGGGCTTGTCAGTCGCTTCAACCAATATAATACCGACCGCGCATTCCGCGGATTCAACCAGAAATTCTACCGTTTGAGCGCCCCTTGCCTGACGGAAGAGGAATTGCGTTCGGTCACACAGGGATTGGATGCGATTGTCGTGGGTAGCGACCAAGTTTGGCAATTGCGCAATTTTCGGGAAGGCCGGCGTTTTGACCCGAACTATTTTCTGCATTTTGTGCAGAAACCTGTGCGCCGCGTAGCCTATGCCGCCAGTTTCGGACATGACCTCCCCCTTGCGCGCATAGGGGAAGAGTTAGATGACATCAAGAAGTTTGATTTTCTTTCCATACGCGAGGGGAAGGCGGCGTCTGAATTGGCTGCTCTTCTTAAACGGGAAGTCAGCCATGCATGCGACCCGACCCTCCTTTGGGGACGGGAGGGCTTCGACTCTCTTCTTCCGCGGATTGAAGGCGAACCCAGGAATGTGTTCTATTTTTCCCTTTCTTCGCAAGGCAAGAGAGATGGCGAGATTATAGACGCTGCGTGCCGACTTTTCCGTGAAGATGTCGTTCTGGAGTCGCGTCCATTGCGAATTTGCCTAAAGGGGCGTAATTTTATCGGGAATCCCATTCAGTGGATTAATGCGATCAGGTCGGCGCGGTTTGTTCTTACCAATTCATTCCACGGTACGGTTTTCTCGATACTTTATCACCGTCCGTTTCTGTTCCTGCCGTGGACGAATGAAGGGCAGAATGTCCGGATAAAGGAGTTGTTGAATAATTTGAATCTGTCGAATCGTATTTTTACGGATGCGATTTCTGCAGAGCAACAGGCTGATGCCATGGTGGCGCCCATAGCGTGGGAACGGGTCGACGATACCCTCTCCCGCTGGCGTCAGGCCAGTCGCGACTATCTCCAACACGCGCTTGCATGAGGTTGTGAAATGATTGTTCTGTGCACGAATCTTTGGAACCACCACATGGGACCCGTCTGCCGGGAAATGGCCCGGTTGAACGGTGTGGACTTCAAAATGGTGCTGTCCGAACCGCTGGATATGCTTGAAAGGATTGAAGGCGGTAGATCAGATTGGAAGGCTTCCGCGTCCGGGGGCGAGCCGAAAACGGAGCCGGCCGCGAAAGCGGCGCCTTGCGTAGCCTATGAAGGACTCCTGCCGCCCCGGGAACCGTGGATCGTCCAGCCGCCCCGGACGGAGGCGGATTGGCAGACGGGGGTCTACAACGACTTGATTTGGACGGCGGATGTCGCGATTATCGGCGCCACGTCGCGTTACGCGTGGCGGACCATCCGCAAGCGCGTGCGCACCGGCAAGCTGACGTTCTTCATGAACGAGCGGTTCTTCAAGATCCCCCGCGGCTGGAAGTATTGGCTGAATCCGCGCCGGCACGCGTCCTGGTTCCGCACGCATCTCCTGCTTTCGCCCCCGAACGTGCACTATCTCACGATGAACCACTGGTGCGCGGACGATTTGGCGTTCTTCCGCGGCTGCACGGGACGGACGTGGCGGTGGGGGTATCTCATCGCGGTCAGCGCGGAGCCGACCCCGAAACCCGTCCGCGAGAAGGTGCGCATCGGCTGGTGCGGGCGTTTTCTTCGCTTGAAGAATGTCGCAGACATTCTTCAAGCCTGTTCTTCGCTGGAAAATTCGCTAAAGCGCCAAATAGAAGTAATCCTTGTCGGCGAAGGGCCCGAAAAAGAGAATCTTGTCCGCCAGGCCCGCGAATTGGGTTTGGCGGAGATCGTGCGCTTCCTCCCGTTCATGTCCTCCGCGGACGCGAAGGCGTTCATGCGCGACTTGGATGTCTACGTCTTCCCGAGCGGACGACAGGAAGGCTGGGGCGCGGCCTTGGGCGAGGCCATGGACGCGTCGTGCGCCGTCATCGCGAACGAAGCGGCGGGGGCGACGCTGGAACTGGTCAAGGACGGCGAGAACGGCTTCACCTTCAAGGACGGCGACATCCGGACGTTGACCCGCCGCCTGGACGCATTGATCGCGGACGCGGCACTGCGCCGGAAGTTCGGTCTTGCTGCCTGGCAGACGATGCAACAGTGGTCGCCCGCCGTTGGGGCGCAGCGTCTCACGGCCCTGATCGACGCCGTGCGCAGCGGCCACACCCCCCGCACGCCCTCGGACGGCCTTTGCGGCTTGATACGTTAAGAAGGCTACGCGATGAACATTCTCTTCTATCTGCATCAGTTTCCCGCGTTTGGCGGAATCGAGACCGTGACGGCGACCTGGGCGAACTATCTCGCCGGCGAAGGGCATGCCGTCTTTATCCGCTCGCACATTTCCAAAGAAACGGACTGCACGGCGCTCGCGCTCGCGTCCTCCGTCCGGGCCGATTTCATGCCCGACGCCTCGCGCCTCGTCAGCCCCGCCAACCGCGCGAGCCTGAACGCACGCGTGGCGGGAAGCGCAATCGATGTGATTGTCTTTCAAGACAGCTACGCGCGCATCGAGGGCAACCTGGCGGACCTGTGGGGCCGCGTCCCCGTGCTCGTCTACGAGCACAATGCGCCGTTGGCGCCGGCCCCACGCCGTCCGCCGCTGCGTTTTTCGCCGCGCACGCTCGCGCGGTGGCTGCTTTTCCCGTACCGGCGGCGCAAATACGCGCGCGCGGATGTCCTGCGACGCCAGTTCCTCTATGCCGCCTGCGCGCGCTATGTTCTCCTGTCGAACCGCTTCTTTGGCGAGTTTCGCGCCCGGGCGGGATTGGACGACTGGCGCAAGCTGCGGGCGTTGCCGAATCCGGTCTCGCCGTCCCTCCTGTCCGCGGCGCCCGTCGCGGCGAAAGAAAAGCTGGTTCTCTGCGCGGCGACGTTGGATTGCGGACGCAAAGGGCAGGATCTCCTGTTGCAGGCCTGGGAGAAAATCGCCCCGCGCGTCCCCGATTGGCGGCTCGCCTTCGCCGGAGACGGACCCGACCGCGCCAAACTGGAAGCGTACGTCCGCGCGCGGCGGATTCCGCGCGTGGAGTTCCTGGGTTCCGTCGGGGACATGAAACCGCTTTATGCACGCGCCTCCATTCTGGCGGCGCCCTCGCGCCGTGAAGGCTGGCCGCTTGTGCTGCAGGAGGCGATGTCGCAGGGTTGCGTGCCGGTCGTGTTCAACAGCTATTCGGCGGTCTACGACGTCGTCCACGAGGATGTGACCGGTCTCATCGTGCCGTCGTTCGATGTCGCCGCCTTCGGCGAGGCCGTGGCGCGACTCGTAGCCGCCCCGGCGCTCCGCGCACGGATGAGTGAGGCCGGGCGCGCGGCGGTCGCCGGTTTCGCCGTGGCGGCGCTGGCGCCTGCACTGAAACGCCTTCTCGCGGAGGTCGCATCCGCACACCCTCGGAGGGTCTCTGCGGATTAATTCACTGGGGTGGGAGAGGT
>DJRS01000014.1:8496-11275 GCA_002440145.1 Verrucomicrobia bacterium UBA6354 | reverse complement strand
AGGGAGGGGTACACAGCCGGACCCGTGCGCGTCACGGGCCGGGGCGGCGACCGCCCGTGCCGAAACGCCGCGAACGGGTCGCATCCGCGGGAAAAACACGTTTATTTGAACTTTTGCATTCACTTTCATGGAGCAAAGCCTTGTTCGAACGATTGCATTGTCCTTCAAGAAACATGAGACCTTCCAAACGCGCAATATTTTACCCTATTTATTCTGCCGCGTCAAGGGCAAAAGTTCAGCTCGACGGCGGCAGGGAAAGTCCACGGATTTGCACAGACAGACACGGATTGCGGAATGCGGATCCCGGAAGCGCAGCAAGCCTCCTGCGGCACATGGGAGAAACGCGCATTGCATTTACTCGATTGCGTAAAAATGATATAATAGGTGTCCAAAATGGCTACTAGGAAAATCAGAAACAGGACTTTGGCGCTCGTCTCGCTCGGGTGCGCCAAGAACGCCGCCGACCTTCAGGTGCGCGCGGGGAACCTTCTCAAGGAGGGCTTCACCCTCTCGACCGACCCCGACCGGGCGGATGTGGTCGTCGTCAACACCTGCGCGTTCATCAAATCCGCGCGCGAAGAAGCCGAGGCGGAAATCAAGCGGGCCATCCAGCTCAAAGCCAACGGCAACTTCAAAACCGTCGTCGTCGCCGGATGCTATCCGCAGCGCTATCCGCAGGCAAAGTCCAAGTTCCCCGGTGTGGACGTCTGGCAGGGCGTCCCCAAGGACTGGATCGAGCCCAAAATGCCCGGTCTGCGTTTCACCGGCAAGGCGTTCGCCTACCTCAAGATCGCCGAAGGGTGCGCGCATTGCTGTTCCTACTGCGCGATCCCGGGCATCCGCGGCAAATACCGTTCGCGCCCGGCGAAGTCCATCCTGCGCGAAGCGAAAGCCTTGCTGGAAAGCGGTTGCCGCGAACTCGACATCGTGGCGCAGGATCCCATGCTGTACGGCATCGACCTGCACGACGGCCCCAAGACGACTCTCGTCGGCCTGCTCCGGAAGATCGACCGCCTGCCGGGCAAGTTCTGGGTGCGCGTCCTTTACACCTATCCGAACGAGATCACGGAGGAGTACCTCGACTGGCTCAACACCTCGCCGCACGCGGTGAAATACGCCGACGTGCCCCTGCAGCACACCGAGCCGGCGATCCTGGAACGCATGAACCGCGGTCCCGCCATCGAAGCCACGCGCGTCGCCGCGGAAGCCTTGCGCCTGGCCGTTCCCGGCATCACGCTGCGCACGACCATCATGACCGGTTTCCCGGGCGAGACGGAGGCCCGCTTCGAACGTCTGCGGGCGGACCTGAAGCGGATGCAGTTCGACCATCTGGGCGCGTTCGCCTTCAGCCCGGAGGAAGGCACGAAGGCCGCCAAGCTGAACGGACGGCCGCCGCGCGCGGTAGCCGAGATGCGCGAGCGCATTGTCATGTCCGACGCGGAGGAAATGTGGAAGTTGCGCTCCAAACGTCTGGTCGGGACCGTGCACGAAGCACTCGTCGTGGCGCCGGGCGTCGCGCGCCTCGCCAGCCAGGCCCCCGACGTGGACGGCGTCACCTACATCGTCGCGTCGAAGAAGAACGAGGTCTCGCCGGAAGTCGGCGCCTTCGTGAAACTGCGCATCACCGCGGTGGACGGATTCGACCTCGAGGGCGAGCGCGCATGAAAACGCCGGGCGCCCCGTCCGACCTGCCCTACATCAACGACGCGGTCGCCGACCGCGATTTCAAGTACTACATCTTCGACTGGGACGACAACATTCTGCACATGCCCACGACCATCCACATGGAGCGGCGGCGGGACGACGGCACGTGGGAGCCCGTCGAAATCTCGACGTCCACGTTCGCCCTCGTCCGCACCGATACCGCCAACTACCGTCCACCCCGGGACGGCGGGTGGGACGCGGCATTCCGGAACTTCCAGGACGAACCCGAGCAGAACCACTTCATCGAGGACACCATCGCGGCGCTTGAACGCATCGAGCATGGCGAGAAGCCCGGTCCAAGCTACAACGCACTCAAGAAAACCCTCCGCGAAGGGCGCCTTTTCGCCATCGTGACCGCGCGCGGACACGCGCCCGAAACCATCGAGAAGGCCGTGCGCGTCTTCATCAAGTACGCGCTCTCGGAAGCCGAACGCGCCGAGATGATGTCCAACCTGCGCGGCTACCGCAAGTGGTTCGACAAAGTCGAGAAATTCGGAACCGACGCCGAAGAGCTAGACTACTACCTGGGGCTTTGCCGCTATGCGGCCGTGACGCACGATGCGTTCCGCGACCGCATGGCGCAAGACCCCATCTACGGCGCGAAACTCGCCGCCGCCCCGCATGCGGCGCAGCCGGAACTCGCCAAGGAATTCGCCATCCGCGATTTCGTCGAGCACGTTTTCCATATCCTGCAACGCACAAACTGCCTCCGGCATTCGATCGCCATCGGCTTCTCGGACGACGACAAAGGCAACGTCAAGACCATCTCAAAGTACATCCGGGCGGAACTCTCGAAGCGTTTCGACGGCATCAAGTTCGTCGTCTACGACACGTCCGACAGCACGCTCCCCAAGGGTCGCAAGGTTTGCGTCTCGGGGCAACTCAACCTCCCGGGCTTCTAAACCCGGGCATCGCGGCCGAAAACAGGACGGCGTCGACCCGTCCCTTCCCTTCCCCTTAAGGGCAAAATTCCGGAACTCTCCCCCGCAACCAGCACGGCCACCGTCTCTCATCAGTATCTCGACGTCAAGAGACCAAGGTCTTTTGATGCTGAGACCGTGGTCTCTTGTGTAAA
>DJRS01000014.1:0-8432 GCA_002440145.1 Verrucomicrobia bacterium UBA6354 | reverse complement strand
GTAAAAGACCGCGGTCTCTTGATGCTGAGACCTTGGTCCCTTGTCAATGTCTTGGGGACGCGACTCCCGCGTGGCAGGATAAACGGCAGTAAGAACTCCTGTCGACCGGGGTTCCGCGCGGCTTTCCCGTGTAGAGAAGAACCGCGAGAAGCCCTACTTCAATTGGAAACGGAGTTTCAGCCGGGCGACGGACGGCACGGACGTGTTCCCCGACTTCGCCGGAATGAATCTTGCGGCGCGCACGGCGGCAAGCGCCGCGTCGTCCAACACGGCGTAGCCACAAGAACGGACAATCCGCGCCGCCGCGACGCGTCCGTCCGCCCCGACTTCAAGTTCCAGCTCCACTTCGCCCTGTTCGCCCCGGAGGCGTGCGCCGCGCGGATAGTCCGGCCGGATGCTGCGCCGGGGGCGGGGCGGGGCGTCCACGGCGGCCTGGCGGGGCGCCGCGGCGGGCGGGGCGGGCGGTTGCGGCGCTGGCGGGCGCTTTGCCGCGGCTGGAGGGGGTGGCTCCAAAGGGACGATCTCTTCCGCCTCGGGCGGGGAGACCGGCTCCATTTCAGGCGGGCGCGGCAGATCAGACGCGGGGGTTTCGGGAGACTCCTCCGGCGGCGGCATGTCGGGCGGGGGCGGCACGGCCGGCGCTTCCGTCCGCTCTTGCTCGGCGAAGGAGAGTTCAAGCGCCGACAAATCCAGCTGCGCGAGCGTATCCGGCCCCTGCGCGCGCGCCAGCCACCAGGCGCCCAGCGCGGCAAAAACGGCATGGATGCCGACCGATACCGCCAATGCCAGCGAAAATCTCACGGTTCGCGCCCCGAAACCTGGAACGATACCTTCTCCACACCGGCCGCTTTCAGTTCGGAAAGCAGCTCGAGCCCGCATCCGAGAGACGCCTTGCGGTCCGCCGAAACGATGATCGGCAAGCGCACGCCCGCCGCCCGCAACGCCGTCACCTTGGAGAGAACGCCGGCTTTCGAGACGTCCGTGCCGTTCAACTGCAGCGAATCGTCCGCGCGGATCGTCACGACGATCCTTTCGCCGCGCTCTTCCGCCCCCGCCGCGCGCGGCAAATCCACCTTGACGCCGCGGTGCACGGACATGTCGAATATGCAGTAGATGAAGAAAACAAGCACAAGGAACATGACATCCATCAAGGACGTCATTTCCAACCGGGCTCCCCTCCTGCGCCGGCTCATTCGTCGACCTGGCTGTCGAGCCAATTGTAGGGGAAGAGAAGAATCAGCGAGGCGACAAGCCCGGCCGCCGTCGTAATGAGCGCCTCGCCGATGCCCGCCGTCGCCGCGAGCGGATTCGCCGCGCCGTCCGCGCCGTTGAGCGCGCCGAACGTCTGCATGATGCCCGTCACCGTGCCGAGAATGCCGAGCATGGGTTCCGCCGTGATGATGGTTGAGACGATGACAAGACCCTTCGCGTCGTGCGCGCCCTTCCGGAACGCCGCGGCCTTCCAGACGAGAATGGCAAGGCCCAGGATGGACAGGACCAGAATGGGCCACATGACGGGGCCGCCGGCCAGAAACAACTCTACTAGCTTCTTCATACACCCTTTCAAACGAGACGGAAAGAGGTCCGGTTCACACCGGACCTCCCTTCCTGCGCCTTATTTGTTTTTATGACGCTGCGCTTTCATGCGCTTGTCGTATTTATGCTTGGACATTTTTTTGCGACGTTTCTTTTTGATGGAACCCATAGGTTTTTCTCCTTGATTTCTGTTCGGCCGCTAAGCCGAGGTTTCTGATCAGAAAATGATTTTGTTGAGCGGCAATTCGATGATCCCCGTCGCGCTCGCCTTGCGCAACTGGGGAATGAGATCGCGCACAAGCTTCTCTTCCACCACACTCTCCACCGCGAACCAGTCGCCGCCGCTGAGCATGTTGACCGTCGGCGCGTGCAGGGCCGGCATGAGCTTGACGACCGCGTCGAGCGTCGCCTTCGGCGCGTTGCATTTGAGGAGCACGCGGCGCTGCGCCTCCAGCGCGCCAACGAGGAGCATCTTGAGCTGTTCGAGTTTCGCGCGCTTTTCCGGATTCTTCCAGCTCTCTTTGTTCGCGATAAAGCGTGTCGTGGACGTCAAAATCGTATCCACGATGCGCAGATTGTTCGCGCGGAGCGAGCTGCCGGTCTCCGTCAAATCCACAATCGCGTCGACAAGCTCGGGGGCTTTCACTTCCGTCGCGCCCCAGCTGAACTCCACGTCGGCCTTGACGCCGTGCTTCTCCAGATAGCGCTTCGTGAGCCCGATGGCCTCCGTCGCGATGCGCTTCCCCTCCAGGTCTTTCGCCGTCTTGACCGGCGAATCGTTCGGGACCGCCAGCACCCAGCGCACGGGATTCGAGGTCGCCTTGGAGTAGTTGAGTTCGCACACTTCCTCGACATCGCTGCCGTTTTCGTACACCCAGTCGTAGCCGCAGATGCCGGCGTCCAGCAAACCGAGCTCGACATAGCGGCTCATTTCCTGCGGACGCAACAGACGGCACTTGATCTCCGGGTCGTCGATCGAGGGAATGTAACTGCGGCTCGAACAGGAGACGTTGAAACCCGCGCGCTTGAAGAGCGCGAAGGTCGATTCCTGCAAGCTGCCTTTAGGAAGTCCTAATACTATCGCCATTATCTTTCTTTCTTAGAGCCGACCTTGGAGTCGGCAAAAGCCCAACATTTCGATTTATTATACCATTTATTGCGCGACGATAAAAGGGGTATTTTTCACATCGCCCCGGGATCACTCGTTCTCGACAAGCTCGTGCGCGAGCTGCACGTAGTCCGTGCGTCCCTCCTTGATGAATTTGATGGCCGAAGACGGATGGCAGTTCATGACGCCCGTCAGCAAATACGGGACGTCGTACCCCCACACGGCGCCGCTCTTCTTCACGTCGAGCATGTACTTCTCGATGAATTCCAGGATCGGCAGGGCCGAGTACTTCGGATTCTTCAGGAAACTGAGGAGCTGCTCGGAGAAACAGTTCCCGGCGCCGCGCCCCATGCCGTTGACCGTGACGTCCAGGTAGTCCACGCCCCACCGGCACGCCTCGATCGTGTTCGCGAAGGCGAGTTGCTGGTTGTTGTGGCCATGGAAGCCCACCTTCTTGCCCCCCATCGCCTCCACGTACCTCTTGGCGTAGGTCGTGATCTGCTCCGGATAGAAGTTGCCGAAGGAGTCGACGAGGTACAAAACGTCCGCCGGCGAGGCCGCCAGCATCTTCAATCCCGCGTCCAGCTCGTTGCCGATGACCTTCGACACCGCCATGAGATTGCACGTAACCTCGTAGCCTTTCGCTTTCGCATCCTCTATCATGTCGATCGCGAGCGGAATCTGGTGCACATAGCACGCCACACGGATCGTGTCCACGACCGAGTCCTTCTTCGGAAGGATGTCCGTCTTGTAGTCGCAACGCCCGGCGTCCGCCATGATGGCGATCTTCATCGGCGAATCGTTCTTGTCGCCGACGATGGCGCGAATATCCTCCTCGTCCGTAAACTTCCACTTGCCGAAAGCCTTCGGGTCGAACATCTTTTTGGATGCGCGGTAGCCAAATTCCATATAGTCGACGCCCGCGGCGATATTCGCGCGGTACAAAGCCTTGACGAATTCATCGCTGAATCCGAAGTTGTTGACCAGCCCTCCATCGCGCAAGGTCGCATCAAAGACCTTGATATCGGGGCAATAACTCATCAGAGTTCTTTCTTTGCTCATTTTCTTTTCCTCTTTGTCAGACGGCGGCGAACTGCCTTCCGGCTTGTTGTTTTCGCGACGTACCGTGACGGTACGGCCATCCGCAGGCTTGACCGCGGCGGAAGGAATCAACCATCCACGTCCTTCGACGATCGCACCGGGAATCCGTCCGTTCGCACAGAGATCCCGGACGCGGCGCGTCGAAACACGCCATCCTTCCGCAGCCTCAGCCACCGATATGTATCCTTCCGTCGTCATGACAAGTGGAAGTATATCATATTTCGGCATCCGAATGCAAGTGAAATCTTTATATTTGCGGAAGGATAGCCGACAAAGCCCCCCGATCGCCGCGGGAAATCACCGCCCCACAAACAGAATGCCGCGGACGGGAGACGAAAAAGAGGGCGCCCCGACACCGGAGCGCGCCCTTTCCCTGATGAATCGCCGGCCCTGGATGTAGGGCCCGCGCCAACATTACTTGACGACCTTGCGGCCACCCCAACCGGCGGAACCCGCATTGCCCTTCGCCGCTTCGTGCGGACGGAGCGAACGCACGGCCGCGCCGGCCTGCCACATTTCGTGGTTGTGCAGGTCTTCAAGCTTGGCGAGCATCTTCTCCTTGTAGTCCGTGCAACCCGTGTCGCGGATGACTTCCTTCGCCTCGTTCATCGACTTCACGCTCTTGTAGAGACGGTTGAAGACGGGGAGCGTCGCCTTCTTGAAGATCGGACGCCACTTCAACGCACCATGCTGCGCCGTCTGCGAGCAGTTGCCGTACATCCAATCCATGCCGTTTTCGTCCACAAGACGAATGAGCGACTGGGTCAGCTCTTCGCACGTTTCGTTGAACGCCTCGGACGGCGAGTGGCCGTTCGCGCGCAGCGTCTCGTACTGCGCTTCCATCACGCCCGCCAGCGCACCCATCAGAATGCCGCGCTCGCCGACGAGGTCGCTCGTCACTTCGTTCTGGAATGTCGTCGGGAAGAGGTAGCCCGAACCGACCGCGATGCCGATCGCCTTCGTCACTTCCTCCACGTCCTTCGCCTTCATCCCGTTCGGCTCGAACGCGAACGAGCTGTTGATGCCCGCGCCCGAGAGGAAGTTGCGGCGCACGCTCGTGCCCGAACCCTTCGGCGCCACCATGATCACGCCCACGCCCTTCGGAGGTTTCACGCCCGTCAACTTGTTGTAGACGTAGCCGAACCCATGCGAGAAATAGAGATACTTGCCCGGCGTCACGTATGGCGCGATCTTCTCCCACACCTGCGGCAGCGAACCATCGGACACCAGCATCATGACGATGTCGCCCTTTTCGGCGGCTTCTTCGAGCGAGAAGAGCGTCTTGCCCTCGACCCAGCCGTCCTTCTTCGCGCGCATCCACGAGCTGTTCGCCTTCGTGCTCTTGCGCTGGCCGACAATCACGTTGATGCCGTTGTCGCGCATGTTCAGCGCCTGACCCGGCCCCTGGATGCCGTAACCCAGAACGGCAACCGTCTTGCCCTTCAGCACCTGCTGCGCCTTCTTGAGCGGAAACTCTTTGCGCGTCGTGATGTTCTCAGTGACTTTACCGAACTTTATCTTCATTGTTGTATCCTTCTTTCATGGAAAACAGCCCGTATTATACCATATTTTATCTCCGTTGTGCACCCCTTTTCTTCATGGAAAAGCGTACCCTGTCGCGAGACACCCGGGACAGACCGTTCCGATGGGTGGAGAGCGAGGGCCAAAAAGGGAAAGGAACGATTGCGAAAGCGGAAGGCAAGAGCCCGCAAGAAACGCCCGCATGGGGGTGGCGGCCCCTACTGCGGGGGAGAGTCGGGGGAAGAGAAAAACGGCGCTTTATGGATGAAAGAGGCGTTTCCCCCGTCGAGGGTATGCTTAACGGCGCACGCCGCGCACTTGCACAAGCAGCGCCGCGGCGAAAACGAGCGCACACCCGGTCAATTGCGCCGCGGAGAGTTTGTCGTGCAGGACGACATAGCCCGAAAGCGCGCCGAAAACCGACTCCAGCGACAGCATCACGGCCGCCAACGCCGGGGGCGTGCGCGCCTGGCCGAAGTTCTGGAGCGTGTAGGCGATGCCGCTGGAAAGAACGCCGCAATAAACGAGCGGAAGCCAGGCTTTAAGGAGACCGCCCGCGGCCAAAGGCGCCGATTCGCTCGGCAAAAGAAGGAAAGGCGCGCCCAGGACGGAACACGTCAAGAGCTGGACGGCGCTCATGACCAGCACGTCGCTCTTCTTCGAGAAACGGTCGACGACCATCATCTGCACGGCAAAGAAGAAGGCGCACAAAATCGTCCAGGCCTCACCCTTCCCGATCCGCCCGAGATTCTGGCCGGCCGATTCGCCCGTCAGGCAAATAAGGTAGGTTCCGCCAAGCGCCGCGAACGCGCACACGCATACGCGGCACGACGGCAAACGCCGCGTCGCAAACGCCGCGAGGAGCGGGACAAACAGCACGTAGTTGGTCGTCAGGAAGGCGCTGATGCCGGGCGTCGTCCAGTTGATGCCGATCTGCTGAGAAGCCATGGCCGCGAAAAGCGGGACGCCGCAACAGAAACCCGCCCAGATGGAGCGTCCCGCGCCACTTGTCCGCTCCGCGGCGGAATCTGCAGTTCCCCGTCGCGCACCTGCCAGACGCCGCATCCAGATGCAGACAAGCAGGAACCCGCCGCCCAGGATATTGCGGAAGACGGTCATGCCGAACGGCCCCAGCTCGGAGGCGCCGTATTTCTGCGCAAGAAACGCCGTCCCCCAGATGAAGGTCGTCAGCAGCAGGAGAATCGGACCCATATGCCCAGCCGCCCGGCAGAATCTCCGTGCGCCATTAGCCGCGCGAACGGCGTCCAAGCGCCATTTTGAGCGCCGAAAGCGTCGCCAGGAGCAGAACAAGCGCGATGCCCAGCGCCAGCCAGACGTTACCGACCAGCGGCGCGACGATATAGGCGACGAACGAAACACCGGCGACCACAAGCGCATAGGGCAATTGGGTGTTCACGTGGTTTATGTGCTTGCAGCGCGCGCCGGCGGAAGACATGATCGTAGTGTCCGAAATGGGCGAGCAGTGATCTCCGCAAACCGCGCCCGCCATGCAGGCCGAGACGGCGACGATGGTCATGGTGGATCCCGGAATCGCCGCGAGAACAATCGGTATCAGAATGCCGAACGTGCCCCAGCTCGTGCCCGTCGAGAAGCCCAAAACGCAGGCTATCACGAAGATGATCGCCGGCAAAAACGCCTTCAGGGACGCCGCAGGGCCGTTGATCAGGTCCGAAATGAAGATCTTCGCGCCGAGCGAATCGGTCATCCCCTTCAATGTCCAGGCGCAGCACAGAATCATGATGGCCGGCACCATCGCCTTGAACCCTTCCGGGAACGCTTCCATGCACGTCTTGAAGCGGATGACGCGCCGGCAGACGAAGAATGCCACGGCAAACACGAGCGCGACGAGCGAACCCAGCGCCAGCCCGACCGAGGCGTCCGAATCGGAAAACGATTTTATGAAATCGCCGCTGTTGGCCCCACCGAAGAAGCCGCCCGAATAGATCATGCCGACCGTGCAGGCGACGATGAGAAACAGGACGGGGACGAGCAGATCGCACACCTTGCCCTTGTCGTTCCGCCCGAGCAGGTCGGCCGCCGCCGTGAAATCTTCCGCCGCATCCGACACGCCCTCCTTCAGCGCCTTCTCTTCATAGCGCTTCATGGGGCCGAAGTCGAACTTGGACAGCGCGAAGAAGAACATCGCCGCGATGGAAAGCAGCGCGTAGTAGTTGTAGGGAATCGCCGCGATAAAGAGCGAGAAGCCCGATTCCGCGCCCGCCCCCTTCGCGAACCCGGCCACCGCCGCCGCCCAGCTTGAAATCGGCGCGATAATGCAGACGGGCGCCGCCGTCGCGTCGATGAGATAGGAAAGTTTTTCGCGCGACACGCGCTTGGCGTCCGTCACGGGACGCATCACGCTGCCGACCGTCAGACAGTTGAAATAGTCGTCCACAAAGATAAGAAGCCCCAATATGATCGTCGCCACCTGCGCCCCCACGCGCGATTTGATGTGCGTCGCCGCCCAACGGCCGAATGCCGCCGAACCGCCCGTACGGTTCATCATGGCAACCAGGGCTCCCAGCAAAACAAGGAAGAATATGATCCCTATGTTGTAGGGATCGGCTACGGACGCGATAAACCCGTCCTGCACCACATGCACCAGCGTCCCCTCGAACGAGAATCCCGAATAAAGAAGTCCGCCCGAGACGATGCCGATGAAAAGCGAAGAATAGACTTCCTTCGTCAAAAGCGCGAGGAAGATGGCCAACAGCGGAGGGAACACCGCCCACCACGAACCGAAAAACGCGTTCTTCGTCCGCACCGTCGCGAGAGCCTGCTTCTCGTGCTCCCGGAACGCCTTGTCGTTCTGGACGTTCTCCGCGTAGGCGTCCACATAGGCTTTGGCGGACTCAAACGCAGACAAGTCGTAATCCTTGGTCGCGCCGTCCACCGACACCTGAAAAGACGTCGACGGGCTCTCTGCGCGCGGCGAAGCCGGTTGCGCAAAGGCAAACACCCCTCCAAAGAGGGCCAAAAGGAACACAAATCGCGTTTTCATCTGTACTTTCTTATTAGAATCTTGGCATCCATCAACGAAGACCTTCCGCTGACATCTGCGGGATATTATACCAAAACGAAACCGAAAACGCCACAAGCATTTGATTCTCAAGGGTAAACAGGTGAAGTAATTGCAAAACCCCTC
>DJRS01000054.1 GCA_002440145.1 Verrucomicrobia bacterium UBA6354 | reverse complement strand
TCGCCGCGCGCGCGCGCTTGTTCACCGTCTCGTCCGTCTCGCCGAAATACTGGCGGCGCTCGGAGTGGCCCACGATCACGTACTTCGCGCCCGCGTCGAGGAGCATGCCCGTCGAGATTTCGCCCGTGAACGCGCCGTGGTCTTCCCAGTGCACGTTCTCCGCGCCGATGGCCACGGCCGTGCCGGCCGCCGCCGCGACCGCCGCGGGAATGTCGATCGCCGGCGTGCAGCAGACGATGTCCACGTTCGCCATATCCTTCGTCGCCTCCGCGATCCCCTTGACAAGCGCCGCGGTTTCGGACGGCTTGACGTTCATCTTCCAGTTGCCAGCAATGATTTTCTTTCTCATTTTCTTTCCTTGTGGTTGTTCGTACCGGCCGTGGGCCGGAAATCAAAGTTCGTTCTTTTCCTGTTTGTCCGCCTTGCGCGTCTTCGGCTTGAAGGCGCGGTATTTGACGCCCGCCTCGCGAAAGAGGTGCTTGACGGAATCCAGGAACGCATAGTCTCCCCCGTAGACGACTTCGCGGATGCCGGCGTTTATCAGCAATTTCGCGCAGGTCAGGCAGGGAGAAATCGTCACATAGACCGTCGCGCCGTCCAGGGCGTGCCCGTAGAGCGCCGCCTGGCAGATCGCGTTCTGCTCGGCGTGCACGCAGAGGCACTCCTCCAGATGCGACCCGCTTTTCGTCGTGCCGGCGCAACGCGGGCACCCGCCCGCAAAGCAGTTCTTCACGCCGTGCGGCGTGCCGTTGTACCCGGTCGAGAGGATGTGGTTGTCCTTCACGATGATGGCCGCGACGTGCCGGCGCATGCAATTGCTGCGCTTGGCGACGACCGCGGCTATCTCCATGAAATACTCGTCCCACGTCGGACGCGGGTCGGCGGGCAGGCGTCTTTTCGTCATTTCACCTCGGCCGCCGCCTTCGCCGCCGCTTCGCGCTCGGCGAGCAGATCCTCCACGCGCTCCTTGAGCGTCGCGAGTTCCTCGATGTTCATCGTCGCCAGGGGCTTGCCTTCGCGTACGGGGATGTTCATCCCGTGGTCGCGCAGGAACTGGTCGACTTTGTCCTGGTTCTTGCGGTAGAAATAGTATCCGGCCGCGGCCAGGCCCACGCCCACCGCCGCACCAACGATATGATCGGTTGTAATTGCCATAGTTTTACTCCAATTCTCCAATATCGGATGCTGATATTATACCATTTTTTGGTTTGCAGTGGTAGTGCGCATTTTGCGCGCTGCGCGGCGGCGCAAGCAAAAAGAAAGCGCGGCCTGTCCGCCGCGCTCCCCTTTCAAGCAAGTTGCATGCGCTCAGGCGCCGAGTTGCATGCGCACGAAGCGCTTCACCGCGATCGGCGCGCCGCCGCAGTTCTTGGAGACGCCGGCGAGGTACTTCTCGACCGTGAGGTCGCCGTCCGCCACATAGTCCTGCTTCATCAGACAGATCTGCGTGCAGAACTTGGCGGCCATGCCCTTCTTGATGCCCACGAGCGCCTGCTCCGGAGGGAGCTTGCCCTTCTGCTCCTTGAGCGCGTTGAGCTTGATCTCGAGCTCCGCGTCGATCTCGGCCTGGGGGACGTCTTCCGGATTGATGTACTTGGGCGCGTTCGCGGCAATCTGCAGGCAGATCATGTGGGCCGCCTCGGCGAGCTCGGGCGAAGCCGCGCACTTTTCGCACGGTGTCGCCAGCTCGACCATCACGCCGATCTTGCCGCCCATGTGGATATAGCCCGACAGGACACCCGTTCCCTCGAGCACATAGCGCTCGCTGCGGCGGATCTTGACGTTCTCGCCCGTCTTGGTGAGAAGCATCTTGTAATCGTCCTCGAGCGTCGCGGCGATGTCCTTGCCGGCGAGCGCGGTCTGGGCCGCTTCGTCGACGAACTTGACGAACGCCTCGGTCTTCGCCACGAAGTCGGTCTCGCAGTTCACCTCCGCCAAAGCCATGGACTTCTTGTCCGGGGCGACGGCGAGGGCGATGATGCCCTGCTTGGACTCCTTGTCCACGCGCTTGGCGGCGACCGCGAGACCCTTCTCGCGCAGGTACTTGACCGCTTCGGCCATATCGCCGTTCGTGGCGGTGAGCGCTTCCTTGCACGCGCCCATGCCCGCCGCGGTGGCTTCACGAAGCTCCTTTATCTGCTGGATGGTAATAGCCATTTCGAAATCCTTTCCTTGTGAAAATCAAGCTTGCTCGGTCTTGGGGGCTTCCGCCGCCGGAGCCGCCTCGACAGGGGCCGCCGCCGGAGCCGGAGCCGCCGCAACCGCCGCCTCGGCCTGCTTCACGGGAGCCTGGCGCTTCGCCGCGAGCTCGGCCTTCGCCTTCTGCTCGGCCTCTTCCTTGGCCTTGCGCGCCGCCGCCTTCACGCTCGCGGCGACCGAACCGCTCTTGACGGCAACCTTGCGGACGCCCTCGCGAACCGGCGCCTTCGCCTTGCGGGCCGCACGAGCCGCACGCTCAGCCTCTTCGCGGTTCTTGCGATCGGCCTCGCGCTTGCGGTTCTCTTCAGCCGCCTTGGCGCTGTACTCGTCATTGGCGGTCTTGATGACCTTCTCGAGACCCTTGACGATCAATTCCACGCCGGCGACAGAATCGTCGTTGCCGGGGATGACGTAGTCGATCGGCTCGGGATCCGCGTTCGTGTCGACGAGCGCCACGACCGGAATGTGCAGGCGCAGCGCTTCCTTGACCGCGTTGGCCTCGCGCACGACGTCCACCACGAACACCGCGCCGGGGAGTTCCACCATATCCGCCACGCCCGTCAGGTTCTTCTCGAGCTTGGCGAGTTCGCGGCGGAGAACCGAAGCCTCCTGCTTGTGCTCGGAAAGGACGCCGCCGTTGGCCTTGGCCGTCGCCTGCAACTGGCGCATGCGCTTCACGGAGGAGCGGATCGTCTTGGCGTTCGTCAGCGTGCCGCCGAGCCAACGCTCCGTCACGTAGAACTGGCCGACATCCGTCGCCGCGTCCTTCACGAGGTCCGCGACCTGCTTCTTCGTCGCCACAAAGAGGATCTTCTTGCCCGACAGGATGACATCGCGCACAAACGCCGCGGCTTCGTCGAGGAGTTCGACCGTCTGGGTCAAATCAATGATGTGGATGCCGTTGCGCTTGTCGAAGATGTAGCCTTTCATCTTCGGGTTCCAGCGCTTCGTCTGGTGACCGAAGTGCAGACCGGCGTCGAACATATCCTTGAGCGTGATGCCCGTGAGGGCGGATGTAGGCATTTCCATTTTGTTTCCTTTCAATCCATATCTCTACATTTTAGACAGATTAATCCGCTTTGTCCGGGGATGGAGTACCCCGAATCATTCGCTTCATCTCTCCCCACCCGGGGAAAAACGGTGAGTATTATACCAAATCTGAGCCTGCACCGTCAATCACCTTTTTCATTCCGAACAGTCATGCGACCTTGCCTGGCGGGCGACGGGCGCAAAGAGACTAGGCAAACCGTCCGGGGAACCTCTTGCCGCCCGTCGG
>DJRS01000067.1:992-5005 GCA_002440145.1 Verrucomicrobia bacterium UBA6354 | reverse complement strand
CCTAAAATCTGCACAAAACGGCAACTTTAATTGTTTACAGAAGCAAGGAGATGGTTTCGCGCAAAGATACACCGCGACATGCAGAGCCAAAAGACGGTTTTCAGACCACTGAACGCACGAACTCCGCCTGCGGCGGACACTGATCGCGCCGGACCGGCTCTGCCCCCGTCGAAGCAGATCTCCAAAGGGAACCGACAATCCGCATTTCCCCGAAGGTGGATTCGTTGCGGAGGTGTCATCCCGTTCGTCTACATCATCTGGATTTCCCGCACGGCCACCCCGTCTCGCCGGAACGGTGGCGTCGTTGCGCCGGAACGGTGATGCCGTTGCGCCGGAACGGCGATACCGTCTCGCCGGAACGGTGGCGCCGTTGCGCCGGAACAGCCGCGCGTGCAAAAAGGGTGCGCCCATCTCACCTGCCGGGCAGGTCCCGAAAGCCTGCCGTCTCCGTCTTCCCATCCGACAATCGGCCCCTTCCACCCCAAACAGGCGTCCTTCCCGCAGGCGCGAGAAAACTTTCCCATGGGCACGCCCCCCATGCGTCGTTTCCGGCGTTCAAGCCGCCTGTTTCACGATGGATGGACGAAAGCGTCTTCCGGCGCCGTTCCCAAAGCGCCGCGCCAAGGAAGCCCCGGCGGGCGTCCGCATCTGCGAAAAAGAGTGCGCGGACGGCCGGTGACGCGAAGCTACTGCTCCCACGGGCGCGGCTCGGGCGGCGCCAGACGCGTTTCGCCCGACGGATTGTAGTGCGTCTCCGATTGGGGAACAAGCTTCGCGAGCTCGGAGAGGAACGCCAATGTCACCGCGACTTTGGGCGCCGTCTTCAATGCAAGGTCGACTTCCACGCCATTCCCGTAAACCAGCGTGAACGCAAGCGGCAGATGACCGGGATACTTCGCGGCGACATCCACGATCTGGCGGATTTTCTCCTTGAGATCGGGCGCGGCGTAGGGCAATGCGATGCGCAGGGCTTTCGAAATCTTCGGCAAGGCGTCTTCGACCCGGTAGATTTCCCGCACCGTCAGATTCAAGTCCCCGACCGAGGGACTCTTCTTGGACTGGCGGTCATCCTTCTCGTAATTGATGCGATGGGCCACCTCGCCGCAGACGAGAACAAGCTGTCCGCTCGCCTGCGCAATGTCGGCATACTTCTTCCACGCCTTGGAAAAGCAGAAGGCGTCCATCTCGCCGGTGCCGTCGTCCAGCGTCAAAATGGCCCATTTCTCGCCGACCGTCCCGTCCGGCCGCGGCTTGGGAACCATTTCCCGGACGGATTTCAACGCGCACACGAAGCGCGCATCCAGGCGGCGCAAGGCCCGTTCGTCCTTCAGGTTCGGGTGATTGCGCGCCAGAAAGGAATCCTTGGGCCGGGCGAGAAGAAGGGCGTCCGCCTCTTCGGCATTGTTCAGCGCCGCGAAATGCACGGTGCTTGTCTGCGAAATGAGGCGGCGGCAGCTTTTGAGAGGGTGCCCCGAGACATAGACGCCCAGCATGTCGCGTTCGTTGTTGAGGTCTTCGACAGGCGTAAAAGGCGGAACGTCCACGAGCTCGCCTTCGTCGCATCCGCCTTCCGCGCCGCCGGCGATCAGATCGAAGAAGTTGTCTTGCGCGCTCGCCTCCTCCTTTTGCTTCTGCTGCGCCTTCTTGAGCGCGAAGGGTATGTTCTCGAAGAGTTTGCGGCGGTTGGGGTCAAGCGTCGAGAACGCGCCCACGCGCGTCAGATTCTCCAGGACGCGCTTGTTCACCGCGTTGGAGCCCGCCAGACGGAGGCAGAAATCGAGAAACCCCTTGTAGGGGCCGCCTCTCTTGCGCTCGTCGACGATGGCCTGCGCGGCCAATTCGCCGACGCCTTTTATGCCGCCCAGCCCGTAGCGGATGCCTTTGGCGTCGGGCGTCGGCACAAAACGCGAACCGGATTCGTTGACGTCCGGCAACTTGAGTTCCAGTCCGATCTCCTGCGCTTCCGCGACGAACCCGGGAAGCTTGTCGAAGTTTCCGATTTCGGAAGAGATCTGGGCGCACATGAATTCGGCCGGGTAGTGCGCCTTCAGGTATCCCGTCTGGTAGGCGACCCAGGCGTAGCAGACGGCGTGGGACTTGTTGAAGGCGTAGGAGGCGAAGGCTTTCCAATCCGTCCAGATCTTGTCGATAAGCTTGCGCGCCTCGGCTTCGTCCTTCCATTTGCCGACGCGAAACTCCGGATTCGCCAAGCACCCTTTGATGAATTGCCCGTTCAGTTCGGCCATGATGTCCATGAGCTTTTTGCCCATCGCCTTGCGCAGCTTGTCCGAATCGCCGCGCGAAAAGCCCGCCAGCAGGCGCGAAAGAAGCATCACCTGCTCCTGGTAGACGGTAATGCCGTAGGTGTCCTTCAGGTGCTTTTCCATGAGCGGATGATCGTAGGTCACCGCCTCCAGACCCTGCTTGCGGCGCACGAACTGCGGAATGTATTCCATCGGTCCGGGCCGGTAGAGGGCGTTCATGGCCACGAGGTCCGTCAACCGTTCGGGCTGGAGCGACATCAGCCACTTTTTCATGCCGTCCGATTCGAACTGGAACAAACCCGTCGTTTCGCCGCGTCCGAAGAGTTCGTAGGTCGCGCGGTCGTCGTCCGGGATCTTGTCGGGATCGAGAAACCCGTCTTTGCCGCGCAACGCCTCCGGCACGCGCGGATTGTCCGCGCCCAGCAGATTGACGCATTCCTTTTCGACCGTCAGAGTCTTGAGACCCAGAAAGTCCATCTTGAGCAGGCCCACGGGCTCGACGAAATGTCCGTCGTACTGGGTGGTGAGAAGTTTCTCGCCCTGATCGCCCGACTCGCCCTTCTTGCCGCCGCGGTCCGGCGTAGGCATGACCGGAAGCGTCTCGATCAGGGGGTCGCGCGAGATGATGACGCCGCACGCATGCACGCCCGGCTGCCGGACCGACCCCTCCAACCGTGCGGCGCGTTCCATCAGGCGATGGACGACCGGGTCCTTCGACCCGAAGGCCGCCTCGAGATCGGGCGAAGCCTTGCGGGCGCTCGCGAACGTGATCTTGGGCGTGTCCGGAACAAGCGAAGCCAGCTTGTTCGTGTCCGCGAGCGGATAGTCCATGACGCGGCCGACGTCCTTGATGGCCGACTTGGCCGCCATCTGCCCGAATGTCACGATATGCGCCACATGGTCCGCGCCGTACTTGCGCGTCACGTAATCCAGCACCCGTTCGCGCCCCGCGTCGTCGAAGTCCACGTCGATATCGGGCATGGAGATGCGGTCCGGGTTCAGGAAACGCTCGAACAGCAGGTCGAACTTGATCGGATCGACGTTCGTGATTCCGAGCGCATACGCGACCGCCGAGCCGGCCGCGGAACCGCGGCCGGGCCCCACCCAGACCCCGCATTCTTCGCGCGCCGCCCGGATATAGTCGTAAACGATGAGGAAGTAGCCCGGGAACCCCATCGTGCGTATCGTGTCAAGCTCGAACTGGACGCGCTCGGCGATCTCCTCGGGGACGGGGTCGCCCCAGCGCCGCGACGCCCCCGCCCAGACGAGCGACGCCAGATATTCCGCCTCGAACTGGATGCGGATGACCTTGTCGTACCCGCCCAGTTTCTTGACGCGCCCTTCCGGATACAGGGAAACCAGTTTCTCCTCGTCGTATTTCCTGCGCGTATCGTCTTCCGTCCCGAAGGACAGGGGAATGTCGAACCGCGGCATGATCGGGTCGGAATTCAATTCGTATTCCTCTATCCGGTCGGCAACCTCGAGCGTGTTGGAAACCAGCTCGGGATTCTCGGCGAAGAGCGCCTTCATGTCGTCCGCCGTCTTGAACCACTCCTCCCCGGTGTAGATCATGCGCCCGGGGTCGGAGAGCTTCTTGCCGGTTGAAAGCGCCAGCAGCACGTCGTGCGAATCGTCGTCCTCTTTTTCGAGAAAGTGGACGTCGTTCGTGGCAATGACGCGGATGTCCAGCTTTTTCCCGAGCTCCAGCATGCCTTTGACGATCTTGACCTGGCGCGCATAAAGGTTCGC
>DJRS01000067.1:0-787 GCA_002440145.1 Verrucomicrobia bacterium UBA6354 | reverse complement strand
GCGTGGTCTATGCGCGCATGGTGGTAGAATCCCTCGGTATGGGCGATTGAAACCAGTTTCACAAGATTGTGGTAGCCCGTCAGATTGCGCGCGTGCAGACAGAGATGGAAACGCCGTTCGTTCTTGTCGCGCAAACGGTGGTCGCCCGAAGACGTCACGTACGTTTCGCATCCCAATATCGGCTTTACGCGCACATCCGCCAGATCGCCGTACGTCTTGCCCTTCTTCGAACGGCATTCGTCGTAGAAGTTCTTCAGCGCGAAGAGATTGCCGTGGTCCGTGACCGCCAGAGCCGGCATGCCCAACGCGCGCGCCTTGCGCACGAGCGGCACGATCTGGCATTGTCCGTCCAGCAGCGAGTAGGTCGTGTGCAGATGCAAGTGTACAAAATCGTTCTTCTTCTCGTTCATGACTGGGCTCTCCGTCAGAGGAGGTTCGCCTTTTTGCTTTTTCGTTCGATGGCGCCCGGGATGTGGAGCTTGAGACGGTATTTGGCGACCGTGCGGCGCGCGACGGGATATCCCTCCGCATTCAAAAGCGCGGCCAGCCGTTCGTCCGAAAGCGGGTTCGCCGCGTCCTCCGCCTCGACAAGCGCCGACAGGCGTTCCAGCACCGCATCCTTGACGACCGCCTCGCCATCCTCGCGCACGAGCCCCTGGGTGAAAAAGCGGCGCAGTTCGACCGTTCCGCGCGGCGTAGACACGTATTTGTCGCGCACCGTGCGCGACACGGTCGTATGGTGCACGCCCGTCTTGGCGGCGATCTCCTGCATGTTGAGCGGACGCAA
>DJRS01000076.1 GCA_002440145.1 Verrucomicrobia bacterium UBA6354 | reverse complement strand
GCGGCTCGCGGTGCGGCGGGCGGACGGGACGCTCGCGCTGGACGGGCGGAACGTTTTCGCGGCCACGCCGGGGGCGCTGTTGCGTCTGCCGACGCGGGAGATTGTGCGGGCGAGCGGGCTGGCGCGCGAGGTCCTGCTAGAGGGTTCGTCCGCGCGGGCGGACGCTACACTGGAGATCGAAGTGGACATTCTGGCGCTCGATTGCACGCAGGCGGGGACGGTGCGCGCGCAGGTCGCGCTCGAGGCGACGCTCCTCGCGGACCGGCGGTTCGTGCAGGCGGTGCGCGGGTCGGCGTCCGTCCCGGCGGACGGGAATTTCACGGCGGCGTTTTCGTCCGCCTACGCGCAGGCGCTGACGGGCGCGCTGAAGGAGTTGGGCGCATGCGCAATCCCTTCGAGGGAATAGGGCGCGGGTTCTTTCGGCGCGTGGCGGCGTGCGAGGAGCGTTTGGCGTTCCTCGGGGAGGCGTTTGCGGACTTCGTCCTCCTTCTGGCGCATCCGCGGCAGTTCCGCTTCCGGGACGGCGTGCGGACGTTTGCGCGCGCGGCGTTCGACGGGCTGCCGGTGACGGTCGGGATCGGGTTTCTGCTCGGGGTGATTCTCGCCTTCGAAAGCGCCGCGGCGCTGCGCACGTTCGGGGCGGAGGTCTATGTGGCGGACTTGCTGACGATCGCGCTTTTCCGGGAGTTGGGTCCGCTCGTGACGGCGATCGTGCTGGCGGGGCGGTCGGGGAGCGCGTTCGCCGCGGAGATCGGGACGATGAAGGTGGACGAGGAGCTGGACGCGCTGACGACGATGGGGCTGCCGCCCGTGCGGTTTCTCGTGGCGCCGCGCGTGCTGGCGGCGATTCTGGCCATGCCGATATTGACGGTGCTGGCGGAGCTGGCCGGGCTCGTGGGCGGGGCGCTCGTGCTGGGGCCGATGAACGTGCCGAATGTGGTCTTCTGGAACCGGGCGAGCGACGCGGCGACGCTTTTCCCGGTCGTTTTCGGGCTCGGCAAAGCGTGTTTCTTCGGCCTTCTCATCGGGCTCGTCGGTTGCGGGGCGGGGCTGCGCACGCGGACGACGGCGGATGGCGTGGGCGAGGCGGCCACCGCGGCGGTCGTGGGCAGCATCGTCGCGATCGCCGTCGCGGACGGGCTTTTCGCGGTCGTCTGCTACGTGTGGGGGGTGTAGGCGATGGGCGCGGAGACGGTTATCGAGCTGGCGCACGTGGACGCGGGGTATCCCGGGAACGTCATTCTGCGGGATTTGACCTTCTCCATCCAGCGCGGCGAAATCTTCATCCTGCTCGGCGGCTCGGGGTGCGGCAAGTCGACGGTCCTGAAGCACATGATCGGGCTCAACCCCGTGCTGGGCGGACGCCTCGCGGTATGCGGTTCGGAATGGACACCCCAGACCGCCGCGGCGCTCTACCGGCGCATCGGGGTCATGTACCAGAGCGGCGCACTGTTCGGGTCCATGACGTGCCTGGAGAACGTCATGCTGCCGATGGAGTCCTTTCTGCGCCTGGCGCGCAAGGAGCGGGAGGCGCGCGCCCGGGGCCTTTTGGCGGAAGTCGAACTGGCGGACGCGGCGGACAAGATGCCGGCGGAAATCTCGGGCGGGATGCGCAAGCGCGTCGCCATCGCCCGGGCGCTGGCGCTGGACCCGGAAATTCTCTTTCTGGACGAACCGAGCGCGGGGCTGGATCCGATAACCGCGTTCGCGCTCGACCAGCTGATTTTGCGCCTGCGCCGGGAGAAGGGGGCGACATTCGTCATCGTGACGCACGAGCTGGCGAGCCTCTTTCGCATAGGCGACCGGTGCGCGATGTTCGACAAGGCGCGGCAGGGGCTTGTGGCGCTGGGGGATCCGCGGAAGCTGCGCACGGAATCAACGGACCTTTTCACGCGGCGTTTCTTGAACGGAGGGGAGGAAATCCATGGCTAGCGAAACGAACAAGACGGGGTATGCACGCGCGGGTTTCGCGCTTGTCCTGGGGGCCTGTGCGCTGGTCGCCACGCTCATTTACGTCGGGGGCGCCGGCAACCGGCGGAACGAATTCGCCGCCGAGACGTATTCGGACCTCCCGGTTTCGGGTTTGAGCGTCGGGAGCGAGGTGAACTTCCGCGGCGTGAAGGTGGGGACGGTGAAGAGCATTTCGTTCATCGGCGGCACCTATCCCGAAGCTTCGCCGGAAGACCGCCTGAAGATCCTGATCTGCCTCGGGCTCGACCGCCGCATGTTTTCCGGCCCCGATTCGGGCGATCCGGAGGGGCTGTTCGCGCGGCTCGTCCAGCAGGGGTTGCGGGCGACGGTCACGGCGAGCGGGATTACGGGGCTTTCGCGCATCGAGATCAACTTCCCCAAGACGCCGGTGGCGGCGGCGGAACTCTCGTGGAAGCCGCGGACGCTGTGCATTCCGCCGGCCCCGTCCATGCTGGAGAGCTTTTCCGATTCGGCCACGCGCGTCATGAACCAGATCGACCACATGGATTTCGTGGGGTTCTGGACGAATCTCTCGTCCGTCGTGGGCAATTCCGCCGCGGTGCTGGACAGTCTCAACGCGTTTCTGTCGGACGAACGGGGGCGCATCGGCCGCATTCTGGGCGATTTGGAGTCCGCGAGCGGCAGTCTGCGGGAGTTTTCGGCGGAAATACGCGACGATCCGTCACTTTTGCTGCGGTCGGCGGTTCCGGAGGCGCTGCCCGAGACGTCCCGGTAGGTTTTGGTTTATTGGCGCACGAGGTCGCGCACGGTAAAGGCGAAGCGGATCGCGGCGCCGGCGAGGAGCCAGCCGAGGATGGCGGGGAGGGAGTCCGCCGAAAGGGGGGTCCCTTGCGGCCAAAGGTAAAGCGCCGCGGCGTAGAGCAGATTGGCGGGAATGTACCACTTCAAAAAGGCGAAACGTCCGGCGGCAATCTCGGTGTTGATGTGGAAGCCGAGGACGGCGTTCAGGAAGGCGAGGGCGACGAGTCCGGGGATGACGGGGGCGTAGGGTGCGTAGAGGTCGCCGTGGGGCAGCAGGCGCAGGATGGGGGCACCGGCGAAAGCAAAGACGAGGGCCAGCAGGGCGGAAACCGCTAACGTGGCGCCGGCGGCTTTCAGAACGAGCGGTTTCGTGGCGCGTCCCTGCGCGGCGGATTCGGCCGTAAAGGGGAAGAGCGTGACGCCCAGGGTGCAGGAGAAGAAGCTCGCGATATCCGCAAAACGCGAGGTCATGTAATAGGCGGCGGACTCCACGTCCGGCAGACGTTGGCGGATGATGAACTGTTCGATGAAACCCGCCGCGGAGGCCGCCGCATACAGGGCGCCGACGGCCAGCAGGAGACGGCTAAAGCGCTTGAGGGCGGGGCGCGTCCAATACGGTTCGGCCGGGTGGCGCAATTCGCGGCGCAAGCCGAAGACGCTGGCGAAGATCTGGAAGGCGGGCGCGGCGCACTGTGCCAGAAAGTAGCCGGAAAGCGCACGAAAAGGCATGGCGACCAGAAGGACGGCCAGGCGCAAGGGGGCCCCCACGAGATTGACGAGGGAGAGTTCCTTGAAGCGTTTGAGTCCCTGCAGGGCGTTCGTGTAGACGGGGGCGGCCGCGCCGAGGAAGGCCGAGGCCAGAATCACCAGCCCGAGCGAACCTTCGGCGATGCGGATTTGCCTGAGGAAGACCGGCAGGAACAGACGCGAAACCCCCAGCGCCACCACAAGGAAGACGCCCGTCGCCCAGAAAACGCCGCGCAAAAGGGATTTGAGCCGTCCGAATTCCTTCTTGGACGCGAGAACGGCGACTTCACGGGCGAAAACGAGGGCGAAGACGGAGACGGGCAGGGCCAGGAGGGTGGAGAACTGCGTCAGGGGCTGAACCGCACCGAGTTCGGCGGGAGAGACGCGCGAGGGGACGAGCCACAGGCCGATGAAGGCGTTCAGGGCGTCCGCCGCGCGGCAGGCGCAGAAAAGCATAAGCGAATACCACCAGAAATCGCCGAGTTTCGCGTGAATTCGATGAAATATGGCGGTTCGCTTCTGCATGTTGCCGGGTATCAGCGCAGTTGATGGTTGCGCTTATTCCACTTGAACGCCGGGTCGAGGGAATCCTGGATGTTGTAGCGCTGTTCCGGATGCTTCTTGCCGTCGCCCACGCCCTTCGTCATGAGGGCTTTGAGTTCGTCCAGGTAGTCCGTATAGACCGCGCGCGGGTCGCAGCCGTGTTTCGCGCAAATCGCCGCGGCCATGCCGACGACTTCGCCCATCATGCCGTGGGTGCGCATGAGGCGGGTGGTGCCGAGGGCGATGTGGGTGACGGAGATGTCGCGTCCCGCCATGAACAGGTTCGGCACATTGCGCGAATAGTAGCAGCGGTAGGGAATCGCCATGGGCCAGATGGTCTTGTTGAGCGAGTCGCTCCGGAAGGGTTCGCCGTCGAACTTGGAGTCTTTGGCGGATTTCGGCCAGTGCAGGTCGATCGTCCAGGTCGCCGCGCAGGTCGCGTCCGGGAAGACGGTGCGCGCGTCGATGTCGTTTTCGCTCAGGATCCAGTCGCCCATCAAACGCCGCGATTCGCGCCGTCCGGCGTTGTAGGCGACCCATTTCAGCTCCTTGTTGGCGTATTCCGTGCGGTTGGACGCCAGATTCTTCACATATCCCCAGTTGGAGAAGGCGACGAGCAGGCCATAGTCGCGGATGTATTCCGCCTCGGCGATCTGTTCGCGGCCGAGCCCGGCTTCCCAGTCCCAGTCGCCGTGAACGCCCTGGTGTCCGTTGGCGTCCGTCAAGCGGATCATCCACGGCTGCTGGGGGAAGGCGACCGGCTTGCCGTCCTTCGTGGTCCCGGCGTACCACTGCACGCTCGCGCCCATCGTGAGCATATCCGCCTTTTCGGGCGCCCAGGCCTCGCCGGTTTCGCTTTTCGCCTCGCGTCCCTCGCGCCAATCGGCGCCGGCGAGATAGCCGACCGTGCCGTCGCCCGTCGCGTCCACGAACCACCGTCCCGAAAAGACGGTGCGGTTGCCCGTGCGGGTATCCCGTCCCGAGACGGAGAGGATGCGGCCGACGCCGTTCGTGGACACGGCGTCCACGCGCGTATTGAGGAAGAGGGAGATGTTCTTCTCGGCTTTGACGACGGCGAGCTTGCGGTCGTCCTCGTAGATCGCCTTGGGCTGGGCGTTTCCGCCGCGCGCGGGGGCGATTTCAGCCAGGACGTCCCCGAGCCGCGGATAGGGCGGCATGTTCTGCCAGGCGCCGAGGTGGACGCGAATTTCGCTGGAGTTGTTGCCGCCGAGAACGGGGCGGTCCTGCACGAGCGCAACGGAAAGCCCGAGGCGCGCGGCGGAAATCGCCGCGGTGGTGCCGGCGATGCCGCCGCCGACGACCACGAGGTCGAACGCGCGCTTCTCGACTTTGACCGGCGCGGCGGGAATGGGTGCGGCGATGTCGGACTTGACTTCCACCCAATCGCAGCGTCCGTCAAAGCCGGTCAAATCGACGAGTTCCAGGGTGTGGACGCCCTTGGCAAGCGGAACGACCCCCGCGGTTTCCGTCAGCCACTCGCCCTGGCCTTCCGCACCGAGCACCTTGGGCTGGACCACCCCGTCCACTTTGATCTGGAACGTGCCCGCGGCGGATTTCGACCAGGGTGCGGTCCAGTTTTTGGTGCGCACGAGGAGGGTGTGGGGTCCGGGCGCGGCGATTTCGAAGGTTGTTTTCGCGTTCGCGACGGGCTTCCCGAGGCCGTGCGCCAGCAAATAGGAGGAGTGGTCCGCGTCCATGAACTGGGTGTCGTTGACCCAGCCGCCCCAGGTCTCGAAGGCTTCCGCCTCGAGATGGAGGTTGTCCGCCGGGGCGGCAAGCGCCGCGAACGCGGCGGCGAAAATCGTCCATTTAGTCGGTTTTTTCATCGTTTGTCATCCTTTCATCTTCTTTTTGTGGACGAGAACGCCGCAGCAAAGCGTACGGCGGACGCGCTTTTTCGTGTACGTAAACCAGAAAAATCCCTTGATATGCCCCCAGACAAACGCCGCGGCACGGTCGCGGAAGGGCGTCCGGCGCAGGTACTTCAGGTAGAGCGGCCAGGTGCGGTTCTTCCAGATGTTGCACCACGGCTTCATGAGCGCACCGGGGAAGTGCCAGATGCGTACCTCCTTATTATAAGGAGAGTAGCGCACGTTGATGCCGTCCCATGCCGGACCGAGCGGCAGGATGCGGTTGCGGAAGACGATGTTGAGGACGTCCTGGTCGGGCCAGGCGATGCGCTGGGCATACGCCGCGGTGGTGGCGAAAAGGCGGGAAACCGCGTCTTCCCGGCGCATTTTGGCGAGATCCATCACCAAAAGGCCGGAATAGAAGTAGGGGGCTGGGCCCTCGAGTCCTATAAGCTTCTTCTTGAACTCCCCCGCTGCGCCTTCCGACACGGCGGCGAGCACATTGTCGCCCAGGTCGGTTTCCCACAACGGGCGGATGTTTCCCACGCAGCAGACGTCCACATCGGAGTAAATGGTGCGCGTTTCGTCCGGGAGGAGGGTCGGCAGAAGAAAGCGGTAGTACATCTCCTGCGTGACGTGCTCGAGCTCGGGCGGGATGGGGAAGTCCGCGAAAAGCGCCGCGTCCACTGGATGGAAAACGACCGTGATGTCGTCGCGTCCGCCGTGCCAGTCGGTCAGAAGCCGCTGGTGCGCGGGGGTGATGTCGCGATGAAGGACGTGGAAAACGAAGGGGTCGTCCGGATTGTTCGCGGCGAGGCTCGCCAGAACGACCGCCAAATGCTGCACAAACGAGTCCGAAACGCAGAAAGAGACGGAAATCGGACCTTGGGGGCCCGCATGCGCCGGCCGCGCACCCGTGGGGAGGTCCGGGCGGATGCCACATTCCGGATTGTTCTTCTCTATTTCCATTATTTGGCGGACATTATAGCAAAAAAGCTGGATTTTTACAAGGACGGGGACGGAAGTCTCCAGTCAGTCGAAGGGGACGGTCTTCCCGTTCTCCTTTGCACCGCGCGGCCGTTCCGGCGCAACGGGGT
>DJRS01000108.1 GCA_002440145.1 Verrucomicrobia bacterium UBA6354 | reverse complement strand
GCGGCCACCTTGCGCACCACTTTGACGTCGTAGTCCAGCTGCGCCCAGACGCCCGCCAGGCCGCGCGTCTTGGACCCTTCGGGCGCCGCCAGGCGTTCCGCGACTTCGGTCTGCACGAGCGCCGTGATGACGGGGATCGTCCGCAGCCGCACGAGATCCAGCAGGATGCGCGTGCCGGCCTGGTAGGGCAGGTTCGAGACCATCGCGTCGAAGCTGTCCGGCCGCCGCGCGTCGGGCGCATCAACCGCGCGGTCGGGCCCGCGCGCCAGATAGTCCAGCGCATCCGCCGCGACGACCTTGAGCCCCGCCGGCGAACCCAGCGAAGCGGCCAGCCGCGCCGCCAGGACGGGATCTTTCTCCACCGCCGCGACCTGCGCGCCGCGGGCGAGCATTTCTTCCGTCAAGACTCCGAGCCCGGGACCGATTTCCAGCACCCGGCGCCCGGGGGCCGGACCTTCGCCCAGCCCGGCGTCCACGATCGCCGTCAAGGCGTTCCGGTCGATGAGGAAATTCTGTCCGAGCACCTTGTTCGGGTGGAATCCGTTCTCTATGCACCAGGCTTTGACCTGCGTCGGGCTGGTCAAATTCATCGTTTTTCTCTCTCCTTTCGGGGGGATGGGGGGGCGTCGTCCTCTTTGCCGCCGCCGAACAGCCCGCCCAGCTTGTCGAGCGGGCTGACGTATTCCCATACGGGTTCGTCGGGCGAACCTTTGACGCGGAACTCCAGCAAGACCTTCGTCAGCGTCCACGTGATGGGGCTGACGAGCAGGCTGGCGAAGGACTGGTTC
Source organism: Verrucomicrobia bacterium UBA6354 (assembly GCA_002440145.1). Taxonomy (GTDB): domain Bacteria; phylum Verrucomicrobiota; class Kiritimatiellia; order RFP12; family UBA1067; genus UBA1067. Next base: position 2,045 of record DJRS01000108.1, on the reverse strand, counting down.
TGGAACAGCCGCACGTGCGCGGCGAAATCGAGGTTGTCGCGCGCGATGTCGTACGTTCCGCGCGCCGCGACCGAGACAAGCCCGCCCGAAACCACCACGTTTGTCGTCGTCAGGATGCCGTCCGCCACCGTGAAATCGCCGGACGCGTCGGACAGGTTCGTCAGGTAGTCGATGCCCGGCACGTGCGCCGCGAGTTCTTTCGTGAGACCGGCGAACAGCTTCAGCTGCATCAAGTGCCCCTTTTTTATCTGCATTCGGCCCCGTCCGTCGAGATGGTCGAGCACGTTCGTGTTCAGCGGACCCGTGAAGGCGAAGTCGGCGTCCACGTGCCCCGTGCGGTCGGCCACCTCGAATTTGAGGAAGTCCGCCAATTCCTCCAGCGTGCCGTCGCGATAGGCGCCGGAAAGGGCGAAATGCGCCTTTTCCGCCTCGAAATCGTCCAGAAACAGCGTGCATTGCCCCGTGACCGCCCCGCCGTCCTTGCCGCGTGCATGGATGTCCGAGAAGGCGAGCCGGTCGCCTTTGAGCCGGTAGTCCAGCGTGAGGTCGCGGAACCGGAAGCCGAACAGCGCCCCGGCCGCGAGCGACGCCGTCCCGCCCAGGTCGTTGTACGCCTTGTCCGCGGCGCTTATGCCCGTATGGCCCGTGCAGGTCAGGGACGGAGCCGCGGCGCACGACAGGTCCGCCACGAGCGCGGGATCGATGAAATCCACGATGGAGAGGACGTCCGGGAACGGAAAGCCGCTTTTCGCGTCGAATCCCAGCCGCACCCGGTTGTCCACGTTGTCGACGGTGACGCGTCCGCTCAGCTTGCGCCCCTTCAAATCCACCGCCTCCGGCAAGGTCACGTCGAGATGCACGTTGCAGTTCGTGCCGCGGATTTGCGTGCGCACGTCGATGATGCCGTCCGCCCGGTCCATCGCCACCTTGTTGTATCGTCCCATCGTCGGCTTCAGGTGCAGGTTCATCCCGAAATCGCCTTTCCGCAGGTCCACCGTGAAAACGCCGTGCGCCGGGACGGGCTCCAGGATTTCCGTGAACGCGTCCATGTAAGGCAGGGCGCTCGTGATGTCGAGCCGCTCCACGAAGGGGCGTATCTGGCGCTGTGTCGTCCGCCCCTCCACTTCGATGCGGACGAGCCGCGCGGCCAAATCCGCCACGGCTTCGCCTTTCAGGGCGGTGGGCTGCTCCTTGTTGTTCCATTTTATCTGCAGATCCCGGACCCGGCAACGTTGCGGAGCCAGCATCACGCGCCCCGACACCCGCGTCGGTTCGAGCCCGAGGATGGAGGGGTGGTTCAGGACGAAGTCGAAGTCCGGCAGCTTCGGCAGGACGAACACGATGCCGGGGTCCGGAATCTCCTTGTAGCCGGGTTTGTAGTAGGAGTCGGGGAGTCTCGGATACGCGAGGCGCGCTATCCGTACCGTGCGCGAAAGAGGGTTGACGGCGATGGATTCCGCCTGCACGACGGGTTCGAGCACGTCGTTCTTCGTCCGGTCGTAGACTTTCGGCTTGCGCAACCGGACGCCGCGGCGCAAACCGAAGGATGCGCCCTCGCACCGCAGGACGATGTTGCTCGTGGAATAGCGCTCGCAGATCGACTCCACCCAGGAAGCCGGCAGACGCTCTTCGCGGAAGAACAGGCTCAGAAGGTAGACAAAAAAGGCGATGAAGGAATACTTCACCGCTTTTCCTGCGCCTTTCAAGACATTCTTCAATCTCTGCCGCATCCTTTGTCGCTCGCGCGTTCGCGTTTGGCAGCCCCTAGCGGAGTCGAACCGCTCTTACCTGGATGAGAACCAGGTGTCCTAGCCGATAGACGAAGGGGCCAGACTTTTGGTGCACCCGGTGGGATTTGAACCCACACACCTTGCGGCACCAGAACCTGAATCTGGCGTGTATGCCAATTTCACCACGGGTGCTACAGGGACATATTATCTCAAATTCGCGCCTGAAAGTCAACACCGAATTTGCGCGGCGGCGAAAAAAGAGAGAAAAGGGGCGAAAAAGGATGAAAAAAGGCAGAAACGCGGCACTTTCCGGAG
>DJRS01000128.1:610-3440 GCA_002440145.1 Verrucomicrobia bacterium UBA6354 | reverse complement strand
CGGTTCGTACGCGACAATGTCGATTTCCAGCCGCTTGTCGCGCTCGACCGGCCGGATGTTGCGTGCGAGTATGGCGTAGCCCTTGTGGCGCAGGGCGCACGCCGCGGCCCGCTCGCCCCATACGCCATGTCGCACGCCGACATTCGCGATCTTACGCCAGAGCGCGAACATGGGCGCTTTCTCCTTGATATTGCGCACGATAGGCAGAGGTATCGTGCGGAACAATCTTGGGGATGCCGAAGGCTATCACGCTCATGGAACCTTCCACCGCACAGGCAAGCCCAATGGCCTCCGGAATGGAAAGGAAAATATGCGCTTTGCTCTCGTTTGCCCCGGCATCGCCCTTCGCAGCCGTGCGATAGACGTCCAAAGAATAGCCTTTGACCGGCTCGACGACCCGGCGCAGCAGGATCCGCGTCACGGCCTGCGCCGAACGATGGAAAAGGCCCTTTTGGTCGTCGGCGCCTTCGTTCTCGCCTTTGAGAACCATCAACATCTGGGAAAGATCGGCAAAATCCAATTTGACGACGATGCGATGCTGCCAATCGAAACGGGCGAATGTGGGATTGCCTTGCCCGGTGCGCGCAGCCGTCACAATCTGGTTCGCGAGGCTCATCATGATGCACCCGGACGAATTGCCGTGCGCCGGATGCAACTCGAATTTCACGGCCGACCCCGTATTGCGCGCATTTGGATGGTAGAAAGCCAGTTGCGGACGGTAATCCGCGGCTTTCGCAGTCGTTTGGGTATTGGATGTGGCTTGGTTCATGGTTTTCTCTCCTTGCTTTACGGTTTAAATTCTATAGTTCATGCCCAGAAAGAATCGTCGTCCAGTTGACGATACGAGGCGGCTTCCATAATGTCATCCTGACCGACGTCGTCATGTCCCGCCAAGTCGGCTATCGTGCGGGAAACGCGCAAAATACGGTCGTAGGCGCGCGCCGAGAGGCGAAGCGCCTCCAAAATCCGCCGGACTTCCTCCTGCGCACGTGTACTCAGCCTGCAAATATCCTGCAAATCGCGGCTTTTGGCGTCCGCATTCGTCAAAATGCCCGATTTGGAGCCATAGCGGCGTTTTTGGATTTCCCGCGCCGCCACGACTCGCGCACGCACGGCGGCGCTCGATTCGCCGCGGCGCAGTCCGGCGAGTTCCTTGACGGGCACGGCCTGGACGCCTATTTGGATGTCGATCCGGTCCAACAGAGGCCCCGAAATGCGCCTCTGATACTTGAGAATCTGCGACTGGGTGCAGCGGCAATCGTGCGTCGGGTCGTTATAGTAGCCGCATGGGCAAGGATTCATCGCGGCGATGAGCATGAATCGTGAAGGGAAGTCGCAGGCCGCCGCCGCGCGCGAAACCCCCACATGTCCATCCTCCAGCGGTTGGCGCAAGACTTCCAGCGCCTGCCGCGGGAACTCGGCGAATTCATCCAAAAACAAAACGCCGCGATGGGCAAGCGAGACTTCGCCCGGCAAGGGACGCGTGCCGCCACCCAACAAACCTATGGAGCTCACCGTATGGTGCGGTGCGCGGAAAGGACGCGTCGTCACAAATGCGTCTTGAACCTTCAACGGCCCGGCGACGGAATGGATGCGCGAGACTTCCAGCGCTTCCTCTACCGTCATAGGCGGCAGAATGGACGGAATGCGCCGCGCCAGCATCGTTTTTCCCGAACCGGGAGAGCCTATCATCAGCACGTTGTGTCCGCCGGCGACGGCGACTTCCAGCGCGCGTTTGGCGCTTTCCTGTCCTTTGACGTCCGCAAAGTCATCGTCATAGGCGTCCGACGATCGGCCGACCAGCGCCGCAAGGTCGGTCGTACGCGGCGGTATGGGGACGGCTCCGGTCAACGCGAGCGCCGTCTCACGCAAAGTATGGACGGGTATGACGTCGATTCCCTCGACGACGCTCGCTTCCGCGGCGTTTTCTTCGGGAACAAACACCGCTTTTTTGCCGATTTCCTTCATTTCCAGCACGATAGGCAGAACGCCGCGAACGCGACGGATTACGCCGGAAAGCGCCAATTCCCCGACAAAGGCGTAGTCGGACAGGTTGCCGGCATCCAGCCGTCCCGTCGCCTGCAGGAGGGAAATGGCGATGGGCAAATCGTAGATTGGGCCTTCCTTTCGGACGTCAGCCGGAGCGAGATTGACCGTGACGGCATATTCCTGCCGCGACAAGAAGCCGGAATTCCTGACCGCCGTGCTCACGCGGTCCTTGGCTTCCTTCACCGCGACATCCGGCAGGCCGACTATGGTGAACGAACTCGTCGCGACGGTCGAGTTCACTTCAATCTCAACCGGCGTGGCGTTCACGCCGTTCACGGCGCCCGAATAGCACTTTGCCAACATATCGAAACTCCTTTTTTGCTCAAACGATGCTACTAGTATACACTATCCGGAGAAAACGAAAGTGATATTAAGGTGATATTAAGGTGATATTTTTGTGGGGTAAAAGTGACATTTTTGCGGGGGAAGCGCGCCGCGCACCCTAATCCCGGCGGGGAAGCCCATCCGACGCCCGGCACCCGGCGGCGCGTACGCATACCATGGCGCGCGGCTCTTCTGCACGAAAACGACGGACGGTGCTGCCAGCCCTGTGCCAAAGACCGGGGAAGCCCCACCCTTTAACCTGAGAGGCAATTTTGAGCATACCCGAATAGGCTGTTTTCAGCCCTCGAACACACCCCCCTCATGCGGTTTGAGGTTTGCCGCGGCTAACATTCGCGTTAACTTGCTGTTTTTGCAGGAATAGGCTCCAAAACCTAACTTATCGCCCCTATGCCGGGGGTGCCTCGAAAAGGGGTCCCCGCATGAGGTCCAAAAACAT
>DJRS01000128.1:0-553 GCA_002440145.1 Verrucomicrobia bacterium UBA6354 | reverse complement strand
CGTCACATGCGCATGTTAGCTATCGTCTCATGCGGGGGGTATTGGCGGCGGGTTCCGGGGGAAAAATATTCATTTTGCGGCGGACTCGGTCCGTCTCTTGCGGCGGGAGACAGAGGGCCGAGTAGGGTTGCAGAATCAGAGAGACGGCAAACGGGGCATCTGGGACCGCCAGAACGTACGGGACGGGCGTTGTCCGGGTAGATGCCCACCGTGCAAAGGCGCCTGATTTGGGGGTTTGGGGGCGATTGGTGGCATTTACTGTTGCCGAGTGGGCATTTACTTTTAGCCTAAAAATCGCAGTTGAAGTCTACGGCGATTTTTGACCGCCGGACTTTTTGGGCGGACAGAAAGCGTCGGATGCCGTTGGATTTCCGCTTCAGGTGAGCGCAAGTGTCGTCTGACTGCCGATATCGGGCGGAAACAGCCGCCGTATCGCACCGTACGCACGGAATGCGTGTGCGATCAGGCGTTGGCGGCGTTCTTCCGCGCTCAACTGCGACGCAGAAGCAAGTCGCGACAGGAATGCGCGGGTCGACCGGTAGACTCTGCGCGC
>DJRS01000117.1 GCA_002440145.1 Verrucomicrobia bacterium UBA6354 | reverse complement strand
ATGACCTCACACTATGCGATGGACGGGAAGAAGGTTTCGCTTCTGGGCTACGGGGCGATGCGCATGCAGACGGTCGACGGCAAGCATGCGGCGAGCTGGGCGCAGGGGTACTCCGCTTCGGCGATCGACCAGGATCTTCTGAACCGCCAGATCAAAATGCTCCTGGACGGCGGCGTCAACTATTTCGACACGTCGCCCGCCTATTGCCGCGGCGAATCGGAGGCCGCGCTGGGCAAGGCCCTGAAGGCGAGCGGCTACGACCGCAAGGACTACATCCTCGCGACCAAACTCTCGAACTTCGCCCCGCGGCAGTATCCGCTCGCGGAATGCAAGAAGATGTTCGCCGACTCGCTCAAGTTCCTGCAGACGGACTACATCGACAACTACCTTCTGCATTCCATCGGCAACGGCAAGGACTTCTCGACGTTTTCGAAGCGCTACCTGGAGAACGGCGCCTTGGACTGGTGCGCCGACCTGCGCGCGCAGGGGAAGATCCGCCATCTCGGGTTTTCCTACCACGGCGACCCGAAGGCGTTCGAGTGGTGCATTGCGCATCACGGCACGTACAAGTGGGATTTCGCGCAGATCCAGATGAACTACGTCGACTGGCGGCACGCGAAGGAGGTGAATGCGCGCAACCTCGACGCCGAATACCTGTACCGGACTCTGGCGAAGCTGGACATCCCCGTCGTCATCATGGAGCCGCTGCTGGGCGGACGCCTCGCGCGCTACAACTACGCGCTGGCGCACGAGCTGACGCCGCTCGACCCCGAGGCGACGCTCGCGAAGTGGGCGTTTCGTTTCTGCGGCAGTTTCCCGAAGGTCTTGACGGTCCTCTCGGGCATGACGCGGACGGAACACATCGAGGAGAACCTCGCGACGTTCTCCCCGCTCAAGCCGTGCGACGCGAACGAATTCGCCGCGCTCGAACGCGCCGCGCGGCGCATGCTTTCGCTCAACACGATACCCTGCAACAGCTGCAACTACTGCATGCCGTGTCCGTACGGACTGGACATCGTGGCCATCCTGCAGTTCCGCAACAACTTCCTCGTCGCGCAGACGCAACCTTCCGCGAAGGACGTCCTGAAGGCGTACCGCAAGGCCATTCCCGAGGAACTGCGCCGCGCGGACCACTGCACGGGGTGCGGACGCTGTTCGCCGCATTGTCCCCAGTCCATCGACATTCCGCGCGAAATCGCCGCGATCGACGAATGGATCGATTCGCTCGAAGACGACGTGGCCGCGAAGGGATGAGCGTTCGGGTGAACGGAACACGAAAGGAGAAAAACGATGAACTTCAGAGAGATGAGACGCGCGAAGCAGGCTCTCGCCCGGGAAGAAAGCCTGGCGGTTCTGAAATCCGCAAAGCGCGGCGTGCTGTCCATGACGGGCGACGGGGGGTATCCCTACGGCATCTACATGAATCCCTTGTACAGCGAGGAGGATGGAAAGATCTATTTCCACGGTTCGCGCGTCGGGCACAAGATCGAATCGCTGAAAAGGGATCCCCGGGCGTCGTTCACCGTGATCGACGAGGGCGTGAAGGACGAGGGCGGATGGGCCTACACATTCCGGAGCGTCGTCGTTTTCGGGCATGTGGAGTTCGTAGAGGACCCGGAAGCGGCCATTCGCATCTGCCGCGCCCTCGCGCGGCGGTTTAATCCGAATGCGGCGGACATAGAGGACGAAATCCGCCGCGGGGGGGCGTTCGTCCAAGTGTTCACCCTGGTCCCCGAACACATGACGGGCAAGCGCGTGCACGAAGCCTAGCGGAGAGCACGGGAAAGGAGACAAAGGCATGAAAACACAGGCGAAAACATGGTGGACGGCAATCGCGTTGCGTCTTCTGGCGCTCGCGGCGCTTGCCGTCACGTGCGGCGCGTTCTACGGACTGCCCACGGCGAAGGCGCTGCGCATCCAGCCCGCGCCGACGCTCGTGTTTCTGGCGGTTCTGCTGTCCGCGGCGGTCGTCGGTCGGTTCTTCTGCGCGTGGCTGTGTCCGCTGGGGGTTCTGCAGAGCGTCTGCAATGCGCTCACGCACCCCAAAACGCACATCCGCCGCGTCTGCACGCGCCTGCCCGAAACGAAGAGGCAGCGTATCGTGCGGTGGAGCGTTTTCGCGCTCGCGGTCGTACTGATCGCAACCGGATTCGGCGGAATCGGCTGGGCGCTGACGCCGTATTCGCTCATGGGCAAGGCGCTGATCGGTTTCGGACCCGGGCTCGCCCTGGCGGCGGGCGTGCTGGTTCTCGCCGCGGCCACTTCGGGGCGCATCTGGTGCAACTGGGTCTGCCCGGCGGGGACGCTCTTCGACGTGCTCGCGCGGAAGGCGCGGTTTCCGAACAGGATCAACATGAAGGATGGCTGCGTAAACTGCCGAAAGTGTTTCGCCGCGCAAGCGCCGTCCGCGAAGCCGACGACGGACGGGAAGGGTGGCGCAAACGTGACGCGGCGCGAGACGCTTTCGGGGATCGGGCTCTTCGCAGCGGCGGAACTCGCGGAAAAGACGGTGGACGGCGGCTATGCGCCCGTTTCCCTCCCGGGCGTGCCGAAGCGTCCGGCGGAAGTCCTGCCGCCCGGATCCGTGGAGCGTCCGCTTTTCAACCGTCTGTGCGTGGGTTGCGGGGCGTGCGTCGCGGCGTGTCCCGGGAAGTGCCTCGCGCCGTCGACGTCCCTGCGAACCTTCGGACAGCCGCAGATGGACTTCCGGCGCGGACATTGCCGACTCGCCTGTCCGCAAAGATGCGCCGCGGCGTGTCCGGCGGGCGCGCTGCGCGTCTTGGAGGGCGTCCCCCGGCGCGACATCCACATGGGCCACGCCATCTGGAAGAAGGATCGCTGCCTGCGCGAGACGGAAGGCGTGCCTTGCACCGCCTGTTCGCGCAAGTGCCCGGTCAAGGCGATCGCGCTCGTGGACGGCTTCCCGGTCGTCGACAAGGACCGCTGCATCGGCTGCGGCGCCTGCGAGCATGTCTGCCCGGCGCGTCCTTTGCCCGCCATCTTCGTGAAGGGGTTCGACCGGCAGCGGATCGTCCGGCCCATGGGAACGGAGGACCTCATCGCCGAAATGGCGACTTTGATTCGCCGTGGCGAGGCGTCCGCCGTGGTGGCCCGGAACGGGGCCATCAGCACGCGTGAAAGCGGGCACGGCGTCCAGCCGCTCCTCGGCCTGCTCGCCGCGGACAAACTGCGCGGGGCGCTTGTCGTGGACAAGGTGATCGGACGCGCCGCGGCGGCCATCTGCATTGTGGGCGGCGTACGGCAGGTCCACGGACTTCTCATGGGCGAAGAGGCGAAGCGTTTCCTCGCCGCGCATGGCGTGCCGGCGACCGCCGACCGGGTCGTCCCCAAGATCTTGAACCGGGACCTCTCCGCCTCATGCCCCCTCGAGGCGCGTGTGGCGGACGAGACCGATCCCCAAAAGATGGTGGAGGCGCTTCGGCGGTTTCTCTCGCGAGGCGGAATCCCCGACTAGTAAACACAGGAACAAACCAACAAAGGAACCAAGATATGCACGTGAACCGAATTCTCGCATGCGCGTTGATAGCCGGCGGCACGGCAGGCTGCTGCCTGCTGCCCCAGGACACCCTGCCGCCAGACATAGGGGAGACCGCCGTCGTCGTGGCGGAAGGCCACAGCCTCAAGGAGACGGTGATATTCGCCGCGACCCGCCGCAGGTGGATGCCGCAGGAAATCGACGGCACGACCGTCCGCTGCACGCTCGTACAGCGCGGCCATAAAGTCGTTGTCGACTTCCGCCTGCTGGACGATCGCCACTACGCCATCCATATGGTGGAAAGCAACATCCCGGCGCGCAAGGTCTCGCAATGGGTCGCCAACCTGCAGCGCGACATCGCCCGGTACGCCGTGCGTTGACCCCGTTGGGCGCCCCCTCAAATGAAAGGAACGCATCCATGACAAAGAAGAAAGTACTGATCATCTCGTCCTCCTTGCGTCCGAATTCGAATTCGCACGCACTCTGCGAGGAAGTCGCCAAGGGCGTCGAAGCCGCCGGAGGCGAAGCGCAACTCGTGCGCCTGCTCGGGAAGAAAATCAACTTCTGCACGGGCTGCTACGCCTGCCGGCCGTCGCACCGCTGCGTCCAGCAGGACGACGCGAACGCCATCTGCCGCGCGATCTGCGAGGCGGACGCGGTCGTTTTCGGCACGCCGGTCTACTATTTCACGATCTGCGCCCAGCTGAAGGCGGTTCTGGACCGCTCGGTGCAGTTCTGGCCCGAACCGAAGGGCAAGCCCTACTACGTCGTCGCGACCATGGCGGAGAACGCCTCCTTCGCGCATGTGCTCTCGGCGATCCAGGGCTACATGGACTGCTTTGACGGCGCGCGAATCGCCGGAAGCGTCCTCGCGACGGAAGTCTACGAGCCGGGTGCGGTGAAGTCCACGAAGTTCATGCAGGAGGCCTTTGACCTCGGCAAGGCCATCATGCAGGAGATCTCCAAATGAAGGCTTTGCTCGTAAACGGAAGCCCGCATGCGGACGGCAACACCAACCGCGCGCTGGAGGAAGTCGCGTCGGCACTCCGGGCGGACGGGGCGGAAACCGAAATCCTCCAGCTGGGCGTGAAGCCCGTGCGCGGTTGCATCGCCTGCGGACGGTGTTCGGAGCTCGGCCGCTGCGCTTTCGCGGACGATATCGCCAACACGATCCTCGAGAAGGCGCTCGCGGCGGATGCGCTGGTCTTGGGGTCGCCCGTCTACTATGCCCAGCCGAACGGGGCGCTTCTGGCGGTTATGCAGCGCGTGTGCTACGCCGCGGCGGGGCGGCTTCGCGGCAAACCGGCCGCGTCCGTCGCCGTCTGCCGACGGGGAGGCGCGAGCGCGGCGTTCCAGACGCTCAATATGTTCTTCGGCATTCTCGGCATGCCGGTCGCCGGTTCCCAGTACTGGAACATCGCCTACGGCTGCGCCCCCGGCGAAGTCGCGCAGGACGCGGAAGGGCTGCAGACGATGCGCCTTCTCGGCCGCAATCTCGCCTGGATGGCGAAGAATCTCAAATCGGGCGTTCCGGCCCCCGAACAGCCCTGGCTGATGACGAATTTCATTCGCTAAACCACAAAGGAACTAAACCACACAGGAAAGGAAATCATCCATGTTTGACTTGATGTCCATCAAAGGCCCTGCCGACGTGAAAGCCGTGCCGGCGGACAAGGTGAACGAGCTCTGCGACGCCATGCGCCAGGCGCTCATCTTGCGCGCCTCGCGCCATACCGGGCATGTCGGGCCGAATCTCGGCTTCGTCGAGGCGGCCGTCGCCCTGCATCGCGTCTTCGATTCGCCGACGGACAAGATCGTCTTCGACGTCTCGCACCAGTGCTATCCGCACAAGATGCTGACCGGGCGCATGCGGGCGTACGTCGACCCCGCCCACTACAACGACGTGTCGGGGTATACGGAACCGGGCGAATCGCCCCACGACCATTTCGTCGTCGGCCATACCTCCACCAGCGTCTCGCTGGCGACGGGACTGGCCAAGGCGCGCGACCTGCGCGGCGAAAAGTTCAACGTCGTGGCCGTCATCGGCGACGGTTCGCTTTCGGGCGGCGAGGCGTTCGAAGGCCTGGACAACGCCGCGGAGCAGGGGACGAACCTGATCGTCGTCTTCAACGACAACCAGATGTCCATCGCCGAACCCCACGGCGGACTCTACAAATCGCTGACGCGGTTGCGCGAGACGAACGGTGCCGACCCCTGCAACTATTTCAAGGCCATGGGCTTCGACTACCTCTATGTCGCGCACGGAAACGACGAAGCGGCCGTCGAGGCGGCGTTCCGCCAGGTGAAGGATGCGCCGCGGCCCGTCGTCGTGCATCTCAACACCGAAAAGGGCCACGGCTGGAAGCCCGCGGTGGAGGACAAGGAAGCCTGGCACTGGGGCGTCGCCCCCTTCGACCCGGTGACGGGCAAGTCGCTCCTGCCTCCGCCGGCGGACCCGGGCTGGATCGGCAGCCGCTTCGCGGACCATATGCTCGCGAAAATGGCGGCGGATCCGACGGTCGTCGTCGTGACCGCGGCGGTTCCCGCCATGCTCGGCTTCACGCCCGAGAACCGCCGCAAGGCCGGCAAGCAGTTCGTGGACGTGGGCATCTGCGAGGAACACGCAGTCGCCTTCGCGAGCGCACTCGCCAAGGGCGGCGCGAAACCCGTCCTCAGCCTGGCCTCGACCTTCATCCAGCGCACGTACGACCAGCTGAGCCAGGACCTCTGCATCAACGACAACCCGGCGACGATCGTCGTTACGACGGGCGGACTGTCCACCATGAACGATGTTACGCACCTGTGCTGGTTCGACATTCCGCTTTTGTCGAACATCCCGAACCTCGTCTACCTGTGCCCGACGAGCGAGAAGGAGTTCTTCGCGATGCTGGACTGGTCCATCGGGCATAAAACGCACCCGGTCGCCATCCGGGAGCCGTCCAACGGCGTGCGCACGAACGACGTCGAGATCCTGACGGACTACTCCGGCCCCGTCCGCTACAACGTCACGCGCCGCGGAAAGGACGTCGCGATTCTCGGTCTCGGCACCTACTATGCGCTCGGGACGGAGCTTGCGGACGCCCTCGCGGCGAAGGGGATTGCCGCCACGCTCGTCAACCCGCGCACGGCGACGGAGCTCGACACCGCGGCGTTGGAGGCGCTCAAGGCGGACCACCGCCTGGTCGTCACTTTGGAGGACGGCGCCGTGGACGGCGGTTTCGGCGAGAAGATCGCCCGCTATTACGGCACGAGCGGCATGAAGGTGCTCGTCCGCGGCGCGGCGAAGAAGTTCGCCGACCGCTATGACGTGGAGTCCTTCCTCGCGGCCAATGGACTTGCGGTTCCCGAACTTGTGAAGGCTGTGTGCGCGATTGCGTGATGCAAGAGGGCGGTGCGCGCAGAGAGGGAAGGCCGTGGGACGACCAGGACGGACGGGACGCCCGCGAC
>DJRS01000155.1 GCA_002440145.1 Verrucomicrobia bacterium UBA6354 | reverse complement strand
GCGCGTCCGCGCAGGAAAAGGTAATCCCCCACGAGCCGGTAGTTGGCGAGCGCCCCCTCGACGAAGTCGCGCCACCCGTGGTCCAGAAACTGCACCGCCAGGGCCCCCCGTACCGTCCGGGCGGTCGCGGGGTCGGCGAGGTCGGCGGGCATTGTGCGCGAAATCCAGTCTCCGCGTTCTTTCGCGCGGCGCACGTAGTCGCGCTTGAGTTCGAGCCAGGTCGCGAACTTCGGGTCGTTTTCCCGCCTTTCGCCCGGCAAAACCTTCGATTCCGCCGAAAAAGAGACCGAAAAGAACGATTTATGCGGAATCGGCCAGGCGGCGTTCAGCTTTTCCAGCGTACCGTATTTCGCCTTCACGAAGCGGGCGACGTCCCGCGGATCGTAATGGCACACCGTTTGGACCGGGTCGGTCCGTTCCAGCTCCTCCATGAGGAGGGTGGCCCGCTTCCGCGCCGTTTCCCGTGCCACCGGGTCGGCGTAGGGCGCCAATTCCCGCGCGGCGAACGCCCGAACCGCCCCGCGATCCTGTGCCACCATCTCCCAGCTCGTCCATGTGGCCGGCGCGTCCGGATACAGTGCCCGGGGGAATGTGCGGAACCGCAGCGCGATCGAGCGCATGAAACGGTCGCCCCGGTCAAAAAGCGCGTCCACGACCGGACTGTGCCGGGAATAGTCGTACGAAGAGGAGAAGCTCGCCGAAATCATCACGGCGAACGGATACACCATCGTCAGCGCCCCGAGGGACAAAAGCGCGTAGACGACGAAGAGAAAACACCGCGCCTTCCATCCGCGGCGCTCGCTTTCGAGGACGACGCCCATGGCTTACGGCAGACGCAACCGGCTGCGCAGCTCCGCGGCGGTGCAAAGCCCGACACTGCGCGCCCGGACCTGTCCCTTCTCGAAAAGGACGATGTTGGGGATGGCGTTCACCTGATAGCGCGAGGCCAACTCAGCCGCCTCGTCGATATTCACCTTCACGACCTTGAACTTTCCGGCGCTTTTCGCCGCCAATTCATCCAAAACGGGAGCCATCTGGCGGCAGGGACCGCACCAAGGCGCCCAGAAATCGACGATAACCGGGAGTTCCGCCCCCAAAACCTCTTTCTCGAACGCCGCGGCGGATACATTCCGGGGGCGTGCGACGGACGTCTCCTTCTCCGCGGCGCTTTTCGGTTCTTCCGCCGGGACTTTCGCGCCCGTTGCGCAGGCGGTCTGCACAATCATGCCCGCGCCGAAAAGGACGAGCAACGCACCGCATACGGGATTGATTACCTTATAATGATTCTTGATGGCCATGACGACCCCCTTGAGCCGGTCGATGAAAAGCGCGGAAAGGACGAACGGCACCGCGAGCCCCAGCGCATAGACCGCCAAAAGCGCCGCGCCCTTCCCGACGGACGCCGAACGGGCCGCAAGCGCCAACGCCGCACCCAAAAAGACGCCTACGCAGGGCGTGAGGGAAACCGCGTAGACCATGCCGAACAAAAAGGACCCGAGAAAACCCGCCGTCGGACTCTTCCGCGCGGCAGAACCCGCCCAAGGCAGGCGAAAAAGCCCCAGATAGGAAAGTCCAAGCGCGACGACAATCCCGCCGCACACATACGAAATCACATGCCGGTGCGCGCCCAACAGCGCGCCGAGCGTGCCGGCAAACACGCCTAAAAGGATGAAAACGAGCGAAAAACCCGAAACAAAGGCGCACGCCCCGATGAGCGTGCGTCTTTTGTCCGCCGCGCCGCCTGCGAAATAAATCAGGTAGACGGGCAAAAGCGGCAGTATGCAGGGCGAGATGAACGATGCGAGACCTTCAAGAAAAGTCATCACATAGTCCATCGCGCCCGCCTTTTCACTTCCGGGCCTGCGCGTCCAGTTCGGCCATGGCCGCCCGGCGCGAAAGCTTGATGCGGCCGCGGTCGTCCACGTCCAGGCACTTCACGCGCATCTTGTCGCCGACCTTGCAGACCGACTCCACGCTCGGCACGCGCTTGTCGCTGAGTTCCGAAATGTGGCAGAGCCCCTCGAGCCCGGGAAGGATCTCGACGAACGCGCCGAAATCCTTGACGCCCTTCACCGTGCCCTCGTAGATCTTGCCGGGCTCGGCCACCGCCGTGACGGCCCCGACCGCGTTCTTCGCCGCGTTCATCGACTCGAGCGACGTCGCGAAGATGGAAACCTTGCCGTCGTCGTCGATGTCGATCTGCGCGCCCGTCGTCTCGACGATGCTGCGGATGTTCGCCCCGCCCGGACCGATCAGCGCGCCGATCTTGTCGACCGGAATCTGCATCTCCTCGATCCGTGGCGCGTACTTGTTGAGTTCGCCGCGCGGCGCCGGAATGACCGACTCCATGAAGTCGATGATTTTAAGGCGCGCCTCATGCGCCGCCTTCACGGCGCCCTCGACGAGATCCCACGTGAGACCGCGCAGCTTCAGGTCGACCTGGAAGCCCGTGATGCCCTTGCGCGTGCCGCCGACCTTGAAGTCCATGTCGCCGCAGTGGTCTTCCGCCCCGAGAATGTCGGTGACGAGCACCTTCTGCGACTGGTCCGCGTTCGTGAAAAGGCCGATCGAGATGCCGGCGACCGTGCGCTTGAGCGGCACGCCCGCGTCCATGAGCGCCAGACACCCGTTGCAGATGGACGCCATAGACGAGGAGCCGTTCGACCCCATGATCTCCGAAACGACGCGGATCGAATAGGGGAAATCGTCCGGCAGAACCTCGGCGATGGAACGTTCCGCGAGGGCGCCATGCCCGATTTCGCGCCGCCCGGTGGAGCCCAGACGCCCGACTTCGCCCGTACAGTAGGGCGGGAAGTTGTAGTGCAGCATGAACCGCTTGGAGGCCTCGCCGCCCGTCACCGAGTCGAGCTCCTGCGCATCCTTCTTCGTGCCGAGCGTCACCGTCGCAAAGGACTGGGTTTCGCCGCGCGAAAAGATCGCGCTGCCGTGCAGACGCGGCAAAACGCCGACCTGCGCCGAAAGCGGACGGATCTCGTGCTGGGCGCGGCCGTCGATGCGCAACCCCTTCTCCAGCACGTTCTTGCGCACGGTCTCGATCTCGAGCGCGTCGAAGAGATGCACGAAGCCGACCGCGTCGACTTCCGGCCACTTCTCGGCGACCTTCTTGAGGAGGTCTTCCTTAATGGCCGCGACCTTGCCCTGGCGCTCCAGCTTGCCCTTGATGAGCAGGGCCGCCGCGAGAGCCGCGCCGCCCTCCTTGCGCATGAAGTCCATCTTGTCCGCCGGCTGGGGGACGTCCTTGATCACCTTGTCCGGCTTGCCCAGCGCGCGGCGCATTTCGATCTGGAGGTCGATGATCTTCTCGACTTCCTCGTGCGCACGCTTGAGCGCCGCGATGAAGTCCTCATCGCTGATTTCGGAGGCGGAACCTTCCATCATCAGGAACTTGTCGCGCAACCCCGCGTACAGGAGGTCGATGTCGCTCTTCGCCTTCTGCTCGTGGGTCGGGTTGATCACCCACTGTCCGTCGATGCGGCCGATGCGCACGCACCCGATCGGACCCATGAACGGAATCTCGCTGATGTGCAGCGCCGCGGACGCGGCGTTCACCGCCAGAAAGTCCGCCTCGCGCGTGCAGTCGGACTGGATCAGCGTCGAATTGACCTGCACATCGTTGTAGTACCCCTCCGGGAAGAGCGGGCGGATCGGCCGGTCGCACATGCGCGCGGTCAGGATTTCCTTGCTCGTCGGGCGCGCCTCGCGCTTGAAGAACCCGCCGGGGAACTTGCCCGCCGCGTAGAACTTCTCGCGGTATTCGCACTGCAGCGGGAAGAAATCGATCCCTTCCCGCGGCGTATCCGTATTCGTGACCGCCGTGAAGACGGTCGTGTCACCGTACGAAACGGTGACGGCCCCTGCCGCCTGCTGCGCCAGAAGCCCGGTCTCGATCACGAGGTCCGTCCCCGCGATGTCGACCTTGAACTGCTTTGTACCTTGCATTTATTTGTCTTTTCTTTTTCTGTTTGTAAAGGCAATGCGGGGCGCCGCCCCCGCCCGCCGCTTAGCGGCGGATGCCGAGCTTGGCGATGAGCGCCTTGTAGCTCTCGAAGTTTTCACGCTTCAGATAGTCCAGGAGCGTGCGGCGATTCTGCACCTTGCGGAGAAGGCCGTAGCGCGAGCTGTGATCCTTCTTGTTGGCCTTGAGGTGCGCCGTCAATGCCTCGATCTCCTTCGTGAGAATGGCGATCTGGACTTCGCTCGAACCCGTGTCACGGTCATGACGCTGGAACTCGTTCTTGATGGCGGCTTTATCGATCTTCATTGTCGTTATCTTTCGTTATTCTGCAAACCGGGAAGCCCTACCCCTGCCACATGTCTCACCGCGAGACGCGAACACCCCGCAACCGTACGGGATCCCCGCGGCAGGGAAACCTCCTTAGACAGTCGCAGGATGTTTAAGATTATACCATAAATACCCCCGCGCCCGCAACCCCCCCCCCCCCCCCCCCCC
>DJRS01000104.1 GCA_002440145.1 Verrucomicrobia bacterium UBA6354 | reverse complement strand
GCGCGTCCTACCCGTCCCACCTGTCCTACCCGTCCTAGTTGTCCCGTCCCCACTGTCGCTCCTCGGAGTTTGTCGACCGTGCAGGCCGGGAATCCGGTGCACATTATCAGGACAAATCGCGATTTACTTGGGCAATTCACACGCCATATTGCGACGGGCGGGGGTTTATGGTATAATGGCTTTCCAAAGTATGATAGATCCTACACCTATTGTCAGCGTGATCGTGCCGTGCCGGAACGTGGCAGGGACGCTCGTGCGTTGCCTGGACAGCATCCGCGCGGCCTTGCCCTCCGGCGGGGAGATCATCGCGGTGGACGACGGGTCAACGGACGCGACGGGCGAGATCCTGAAAGCCTACGTCGAGGACTACGCCTGCCTGCGCGTGGCGGCCTCTTTCGGGCGGGGGCTGTCGGCGGCGCGGAACGCGGGTCTGGCGCTCGCGCGCGGTACGTACATCCAGTTCGTGGACGCCGACGACACGGTCGAAGAGGGGTTTTGCACGCAGATGATCGCCGCGATGGACCGCGACAAGGCGGACTACTGCATCTGCAGTTTCTGGCAGGAGTATGTGGATTCTTCGCGCCCGGGCGGCGAGGTCAAACTCAAGGAGCCGTACCATTACACGTCCGCGGAGGAGATCCGCCGCCTTTATCTGCCGCGGCTGATCGGCTACACGCTGGGGGACGTCTTCCGGCGGCTGGCCGGGCAGGACGTGTTCGCCCGGAAGCGCGAGCCGGGCTATGTTTGGCGTTGTTGCTTTCGCCGGGCGATCATCGAGCAGGCGACTGTGCGGTTCGATGAGGCGATCGTGCTCAACGAGGACGCGCTCTTCAACGTGGAGTATCTGATTGCCGCGCATTCGATGACGAGCGTGTCCGCGCCGCTCTACGACTATTTGCTGGATTCGCGCACGAGCACGGTGGCCGGCACGACGAAGGACGCGCGGCGTTATTGCGCGAACAAACTGGCGCTTTTGCGGGCGCGCAAGCGGCTGAACGCATTGGCCGGCGGCACGCTCGCGCCGCTTTACCGGGGCTCGTCGGTCTTTTCGCTTGCCGAGATAGCCCTCCGCACCCTGCGGGGCGAAGTGCCGCGGCGGGAAGGCTTGCGGTTTTTGGCGGCTTATATAAAGGAGATGTTCAAATGACGATGGCGGAACTTTGCGAACTGGTGGCGGACGTTTGCGAGGTGCCCTCGCTGGCGGCATCGGACGATTACCGCCAGACGCCGCTTTGGGGGTCGCTGACGGCGTTCGCGCTGAAAGTCGCGCTGAAACAGCGCGCCCATGCGGACGTCGCGCTCAGGGATCTGAACCGGTATGCGTCCGTCGCAGAACTGGCGCATGCGGTGGGGGTGGTCCCGTGAAGAATCTGCTGATTGTCGGCGCGGGCGGTTTCGGACGGGAACTCGCCGGCGCGGCTTGCCAGGCGGTCGGGTACGGCGAGACGTTCGTCCTCAAAGGCTTTCTGGACGACCGTCCGGCGGCGCTCGCCGGGTTTCGGGGCTATCCGCCGGTCGTGGGGTCCGTCGGCGCCTACACGCCGCAGGCGGACGACGTCTTCATCACGGCGCTGGGCAACACGGCGGCGCGGGAGCGGTGCGTGCGCATGCTCGCGGCGCGCGGTGCGTCGTTCCTCAGCCTCGTGGACCGCACGGCCCGGCTGGGTCTGAACGTCGTCGTGCGGGAAGGGTGCGTCGTCGCCGCCGGGGCGGTTCTCACGGCGGACTGCACAGTCGGGGCGCACAGCTGCGTTTTCCACAACAGCTCGGTCGGGCACGACACGCGGATAGGGTCCTTCGCCCACGTCTACGCGCAGGTCGCCGTGGGCGGCGGGGTCGAAGTGGGGGATTTTGCGCGCATCTACCCCGGCGCGGTCGTGACGCCGCGGCGGAAGATCGGACGCGGGGCGGTCGTCGGCGCCGGGAGCGTCGTGTTCCTGGACGTGCCGCCGCACACGACGGTGCTGGGGAATCCGGCCGAGCCGCTGGAGTGAGAAAGAGAAAGAATTGAACGGGAAAGGCGATTTGCGCATGAAACGACAAACGAAGAAAGCCGCGGCGAAAGCGCGGGAACTCGCGCGGTATCTGGATTCCACCTGCCTGAAGCCGACGGCGACGGAAGCGGAAATCGACGCCCTTTGCCAGGCGGCGCGGGAGTATTCCTTCGCGACCGTCTGCGTGCACCCGAGCGAGGTCGCGCGGTGCGCGGAGAACCTGCGGGGGTCGGACGTCAAGGTCTGCACGGTGGTGGGCTTCCCGCTCGGGAAGAACGATCCTTACATCAAAGGAGAGGAAGCGCTCCGCGCGCTCGAGGACGGGGCGGACGAACTGGACGTCGTCCTGAACGTCTCGCTTCTGAAGGCGGCCTGCGCGACGGCGGCGTTCGACGCGGCGGCGTACGGGAAGGTCCTGTTCGACTTGACGCCTTTCCACGACCGCGTGGCGGAAGAGCGAGCGCGCACGGGGCGGGAGATTGCGACGAAGCTCATAATCGAATGCTGCAACTTGACGGATCTGGAGAAACGGATCGCCTGCCATCTCGCGAAGGAGCTCGGGTTCGACTTCGTGAAGACGTCCACCGGGTTCGGGTCCGGCGGGGCGACCGTGGACGACGTGCGGCTGATGCGCGAAACGGTCGGTCCGGAGATGGGCATCAAGGCGGCGGGGGGCATCCGCGGCTACGAAGAGTCTTGCCGGATGATCGCCGCCGGGGCGACCCGCATCGGGACCTCGTCCGCAGAGAAAATCATGGAGGAAGGAGCGCGCGATGGCTACGCATCCGTCTGAGACGCCGATCCAGGCGCTCGTCGTTTTGAGCGGCGGACAGGACAGCGCGCTGTGCCTGGCGCTCGCCTGCCACAAACACGGCGCGGACGCGGTGGCGGCGATCACCTTCCGGTACGGCCAGCGGCATGCGATCGAGACGAAGGCGGCGCGGCGCCTGGCGCGGCATTTCAAGATCGCCGCGCACAAGGTCGTGCGGCTCGGCTTCTACGGGGAGTTGACGACGAACGCGCTGATGGACGACTCGATCGCCATCGCGCGCAAGCCGGGGTCGGCCTGCCCGACGACGGTCGTGGAAGGGCGCAACGCGTTCTTCCTGCTGGCGGCGGGCGTGTGGGCGAAGAGCCTCGGCGTGAAGGAGATCTACACGGGCGTCTCGCAGGCGGACTATTCGGGGTATCCGGACTGCCGCGGCGTGTTCATCCGCGCGCAGGAGAAGGCGATGCGCCTGGCGATGGAGTGGCCGTTCAAGATCGTCACGCCTTTTCTGCACAAGACGAAAGCGGACGAGTGGGCGCTCGCGGACAAGCTGGGGTTGCTGGATTTCATCCGCGAAAAGACCGTGACCTGCTACCGCGGCGTTCCGGGCGACGGGTGCGGGACGTGCCCGGCCTGCCGGCTGCGCGCGCGGGGGCTCGCCGAATATCTGAAGGCGAAGAACGCGAAGAGCGGGAAGGGGGCGGCGCGCCCATGAAACCGACTTCCGTACCGCGCACGAACGCGTTGCGCGCGCTGGACGCGGCGCACGTGCCTTACGAGGTGCGCTGCTACGACTACGCCGAGCATGGCGGGACGGCGCTCGCGGCGCAGGAGCTCGGGCTCGACCACCACGCCACGGTCAAGACGCTGATCCTCGAGGACGAGACGAAGAAGCCCTTCGTGTGCCTGATGCACGGCGACAAGGAGATTTCCGTCAAGAATCTGGCGCGCGCGCGCGGCGTGAAGACGGTCCGGATGTGCGAGCCGGCGACGGCAGACCGCCATTCGGGCTACCATGTCGGCGGGACCTCGCCGTTCGGCACGCGCAAGCGCATGACGGTCTACGTGGAGAAGTCCATCTACGACCTGGCGGAGATCTACATCAACGCGGGCCACCGGGGGATTCTCGTGGCGATGAAGCCGGCGGACCTGGACAGGGTTCTGGAGGGTTTGACTGTCCCCGTTTCGGTCGCCATCTGAGGGCTAATGAATATTTAACTCGCAATATGACCCGAAATATGGTATCATAACCATCATGAAGAAGTTGCTTTGCTTGCTCGCGGCGTTTTCGATCTGGACGCTGGGGGCTGTCGATATAGTTGATGTGAAAGTGGACGTCCGCGACAAGTTCGGCGGCGACACGGGAGCGGTTCTCTCGCGCTGCCAGACGAAGCCGGGCGTGCCGTACGATCCCGTCATGGTGTCGCGCGACGTGACGGCGCTGAACGAGTCGGGCGAGTTCCAGGAGATCTCGGCCGACGCGACGCGGGACGCCAAGGGCGTGACGGTCACGTTCAGCGTGTACCGAAAGGTGCGCTACCAGGCGCCTCTGGAGGTGACGGGCAACAGCTTCTTCTCGGTGTCGAAGGTGACGAGCGAGGCGGACTTGCAGGATGGCGGTCTCTACGGCGAGGGCGACCTGGCCGACGCGGCGGCGCGCGTGCGCGCGGCGTATCTGAAGAAGGACTTTCCGCAGGCGAAGGTCTCCATCTTCCCGCGCATGATCCCGGGCGGGAACAACTGCACGCTGCGCGTCGTCATCGACGAGGGCGAGCGGCAGAAGACGCGCGATTACGTGTTCGAAGGGGCGGAGCACGCCGATGCGGACGACTTGCGGGCGACGTTCGACGTGTATCCGTGGTGGAATCCCAAGGGCTGGTTCTCCGACGCTCCCGCCAGCGACGACCAGCTGGCACAGGCGGCGGACAAGGTCCGGGCCTACTACAACGACCTGGGCTATCTGGACGCGCAGGTCGCGGCCCCCGTCCGCGTCTCCGACGGCAAGGGACGCGTGAACATCCTCTTCAATGTGACGGAAGGCCCGCTCTATAGGATAGGCACGCAGCGCGTGACGGGCGTTACGCATTATTCCCCCGACCTCGTCATGTCGAAGAGCGAACTGCCGCAGACGGGGTCCGTCGCCGGCGCGAAGACGCTGGCGGACGCCGCGCATCGCGTGATGGTCACGGTCGGATCGGGCGATTCGGGGCTCGCCGACACGCGCGTCGACGTGCAGCGCATCCCGCGCGGGGACGATCCGCACACGGTGGACGTCGTCTACGTGGTGACGGAGGGCGTGCCGGTCGTCATCAACGACGTGGTGATCGAGGGCAACGACTATACGAAGGACAAGGTCGTCCGCCGCGAAATCGCGCTCGGACCGGGCGATCGCATGCTGGAGGATCGCGCCGAACGCAGCCAGAAGCGCCTGGAGAACCTGGACTACTTCACGCGCGTGCGGTATTCGCTGCGCCCGACCGACCGTGGCAAGGACGCGACGGGGGCCGAATACCGCGACCTCGTCTACGAGGTGGAAGAGAAGAACACGGGCTCGTTCATGATCGGCCTCGGGGCGAGCTCCGTCGATTCGATCTATCTTTCGGCTGAACTCTCCCAGGCGAACTTCGATCTTTTCGCGCCCGGCAAGTGGTTTCGCGGCGCGGGGCAGAAAGGGCGCGTCTACGCCCAGGTCGGCCCGCGCATCCAGACGTACGAGGCGGCCGTCACGGAGCCGCATCTCTTCGACCGCCTGCTGGAGCTGACTGTCGAGGCGTACCGCCGCCAGCGCTGGTACGACGAGTATGATCTCATCCGCAACGGCGCCGCGGCGACGGTGGCCTACCCGGTCAAGTTCTGGCCGACGTGGGAGCCTTTCGGCCGTCTCGGGCTGCGCCTTTCCGGCGAGTTCATTTCGTTCGACGACGTGGACGACGCCCAGTACTATGTGGACGGGACGTCCCGCGCGACACGCCCGATTTTCAAGGACGAGGATTCCCGCTATGGCGACGCGGCGGAGACGGTGCTTCGGATTTTCTGGAGCCACGACGACCGCGACAACTTCCGCATCGCCACGCGCGGCGGGCGCACTCAGGTATTCGGCGATCTCGCCGGGGGCGACAACAGCTACTGGCGGCTCGGCGTCAACCACCGCCGGTACTTCACCGTCTGGCGGCGCTACCGGCACGTCCTCATGGCGGCCGTGCGGGCGGAAACGATCGACGCCTTTTCCGAAAGCGACGGCGTGCCGATCTACAATCGCATGTTCCTGGGCGGGCCTCGCTCGATCCGCGGCGTGGAATACCGCAACGTGGCGCCGCTCCGGGAAAAGGCGGGCGGCGGCGACTGGGCTCCGTGGGGCGGCCAGACGCTGTTCTGCCTGAACTTCGAGTACACGGTTCCGATCGTGCAGATGCTCCGTCTGGCGGCTTTCACGGACCTGGGTTCCGTCGGCGAGGAGGAATTCGATCTGGATTTCTCGGACACGTTCGCCTGGACGGCGGGCATCGGCATCCGGCTGGACATCCCGATGTTCCCCATCCGGCTGGATTTCGCGACTCCGTTGAAGAAGCCGGACCATGCCGAAGAGGAGATCTTCAGCTTCTCGATCGGATACGATTTCTAAACATGCAACAGACTAACAGGAGGACCATACTATGAAGAATCTCGCACTGACGGTCGGAGCCCTGCTTGCGGGCACGACGGTCGCCTTCGCCGAGATGAAGATCGGCACGGTGGACATGCTGCTGCTCGTCCGCAGCCACAGGAGCTACGAAAGCAACAAAAAGTTTCTGGCCGAATCCGAAGCGGCGTGCAAGACGAAGCTGGACGCCATGAAGACGGACTTGCTGTCCGTCCAGAACGAGGGACGCAAACTGGCGGACGAGCTGCGCAACCCCATGTTGTCCGATGCGGCCAAGAAGTCGCTCGAGAACCGGCTGGTCGACATCCAGAACCAGTTTATCAAGCAGCAGCAGGAGATGCGCAACGAGGCCATGCGCGGCGAACGCGAGCTGGCCGACACGGAAGCTCGTCTTTTGCGCATCCAGGCGGACGACATCAAGAAGACGATCAACGAGTTCGCCGCGGAGGCGGGCTACGATCTCGTTCTCGACGGCAGCGCGGCGCTTTACGCCAAGAAGGCGTACGACGTGACGGACGGCGTGCTGAAGAAGATGGGCGTCGATCCCGCGAAAGCGCGCAAACCGGCCGACAAAGGCAAAGAGAAAAATGAAAGCAAGTGAGCTTGCGAAGATCCTGGGCGGAACGCTCGAGGGGCCGGATGTCGAGCTCGCGGCGTGTGCAGGGCTGGAAGAGGCGCGACCCGGGGACTTGAGCTTCTGCAAAGACCCGAAGCACGTGAAACTCGTCGCAGGCACGAAGGCGTCGGCGGTCCTGCTTCCGCCGGACTGGTCGCATGGTGCGCCCTGCGCCGTGATCCGGGTGGGCGACCCCAACCATGCGTGCATGGCCGCGGCCAAGCTGTTCGCGCCCCCGGAGCCCGTTCGCGCGCCGGGCGTGCATCCGACGGCTCTTGTGGATCCGAGCGTCGAACTCGGTGAAAACGTGCACGTCGGCGCCTATGCCGTGATCGAGAAAGGGTCCGCAATCGGCGCGGGCGCGGTCGTGGAGGCGCAGGTTTTCATCGGAGAAGGCTGCCGCGTGGGCGCGCGCACGCACATTTATCCGCAAGTCACCTTGCGCGAGGGCACGGTCGTCGGCGCCGATTGCATCATCCATTGCGGCGTGCGTTTGGGGGGTGACGGCTACGGCTTCAACAACGGACGGCGCGCGGACGGCAGCGTCTTCATCGAGAAGATACCCCAGCTGGGCATCGTCGAGATCGGCGACGGCGTCGAGATCGGTTCCAACACGACGATCGACCGCGCGCGCATCGGGCGGACCTACATCGGCCCCATGACCAAGATCGACAATCTGGTGCAGATCGGCCACAACGTCAAGGTAAAAGGGTATTCCGGGCTTATCGCGCAAAGCGGCGTCGCCGGTTCGACGGAAATCGGCTATGGATGCCTTGTCTGGGCGCAGGCGGGCGTTTCCGGGCACATCAAGATCGCCGACGGCGTGCAGGTCGGTCCGCAGGCCGGCGTGTCGCAATCGCTCGACGGTTCCGTCAAGTACGTCCTGGGGGCCCCGGCCGAATCCATGAAGGACTTCGGCGGACGCGTTTTGCTGCCTAAACTCGTGGCGAAGCTGCGCGCCGAGGTCAAGGAACTCAAGGAGAGACTGGCTGGAAAATGAAGATTCTCGTCTTGAACGGTCCGAATCTCAATCTGCTGGGCTTGCGCGAACCGGGTCTGTACGGCTCGCGCACCTATGCGGAACTCGTGGAACTGTGCGTACGCGCGGGGGCGGACGCCGGTGTCCGGGTCGAGGTGCGCCAGTCCAACCACGAGGGCACGCTGGTGGACTGGATCCAGGAAGCGCGCGGCGCATTCGACGCGATCGTCTTGAACGCCGCCGCCTACACGCACACATCGGTCGCCATTCTGGACGCATTGAAAGCGGTGGCGATGCCGGTCGTCGAGGTGCATATCACGGACCCCAAGACGCGCGAACCCTTCCGGCACGTATCCTACGTGGGGATGGCGGCGTGCGCGACGTTCGCCGGTTTCGGCTTCGAGTCGTATGACAAGGCGATCCGGTTCTTGGCTTCCAGGCCGGCGGGAAGGGATGTCTGATGCCGGTTTACGTCTATGAAGCGAAGAATCCGCAAGGCGGATGCGAGAAATGCCGCGGAGGCTTCGAGGTATCCCAGCATCTGTCGGATCCGCGCCTGACGCGCTGCCCGGCATGCGGCGCGGAGATCGTGCGGGTCATCCAGGCGCCGAGCTTGATGCATTCGAAGACAGATTTGCATTACAGGGCCAAACGCGCCGGGTTTTCCTGCTTGAAAAAGGTGCAAAAGGGAGAGTACGAGAAACTTTATTGAATGAGGAGAGAGGTGCCGGTCATGGAGCGTAAAGACGAATATTTGGAGCTGATTGAAAAGACACTGGACGAGGTTCTTCCTCCCGCCACGGAGCGCCCGGCCGTTCTCTTCGAGGCGATGCGCTACGCGGTAGGCACGGGCGGCAAGCGCGTGCGCCCCCTCGTGTGCCTCGCCGCGGCGGAAGCGGTCGGCGGCAACGCGGCGGACGCCAGATATCCGGCGGCCGCCATCGAGCTTCTGCACAACTATACGCTGATCCACGACGATCTTCCGTCCATGGACAACGATGTTGAGCGTCGGGGGAAGCCGAGCGTATGGGCCAAATACGGCGAGGCGACGGCGATACTTGCCGCGGATGCCATGCAGGCGCTGGCCTTTCGCGTGGCGATCAAGGTTCCGCGAAACGGCGCGGCGGCCGTCGAAGCGCTCGCCGCGGCCGGCATCGGCGTGGTGGAGGGGCAGATCGAGGATGTCGCGAAGTCGGACGGGCTGGATTTCATCTATCTGCACAAGACAAGCGATCTTTTCGTCGCCGCGGCGGTCATGGGAGGACTTGCTGCGGGCGGAACGGATGCCGAGATCGCTGCTTTGCGCGTATTTGCCCGCAATCTCGGCATGGCGTTCCAGTTCGAGGACGATTTGCTGGACGGCGACTCGCCCTATACGAAGGCGGAAATCGAGAAGCGCATCCATGAGACGACGGACGCCGCCATCGCCGCGCTGTCCGCGCTTTCGGGCGAGACGGACTTCTTGACGCAATTGGCGGTCTCTCTCGTGGGACGGGCGCGCTAGCCTGATCTACGGCAAGGAAGAGGAGGATACCTGTGGACGAAACAGTCGGGACATTGCTTTGCTCGTTGGGCGGCCTCATGGGGGCGGTCTTCGCCCTGCCGTTCCGCGGCATAAAGAAGTGGCATTACGAATCCTATTGGTTCGTTTACGCGCTGGCCGGACTGGTCGTGTTCCCGCTCGTGCTGGCGCACGCCGTCTGCCCGGCTCTCGGACGGGTGATAGGAAGCGCGTCTGGCGCCACGTTGGCGAGGTGTGTCCTTTTCGGTGCGCTTTGGGGCGTCGGCGGCCTTACCTGGGGACTGATGATCCGCTACCTGGGCATAGGTCTGGGGCTTGCGATAGGATGCGGCCTCTGTTCGGCCGCCGGCACGTTGATTCCGCCGTTGGTCACGGGCCATGCGGCGGATCTTGTCGCGAATACGGCGGCCGTCGTGACTTTGGCCAGTGTCGGCGTTTCGCTCCTCGGCATCGTCCTGGTCGGCATGGCGGGGAAACTGAAAGAGGGCGAGCTGGACGAGGCGACCAAGAAGAAGGCGGTCGTGGAATTCAATTTCAACAAGGGCATCACCGTCGCCGTCTTTTCGGGCGTCGCGTCTGCGGGCATGAACTTCGGCCTGCAGGGCGGAGCGTCCATGGAGGAGACCGCGCGCGCGATGGGCACGCCGGCCGCATGGGCGGGCATGCCCGTTCTTGTCGTGGTCTTGTGGGGCGGTTTCATCGTGAACGCGCTTTGGTGCCTCGTCCAGAACGTGCGCAACCGGACGTTCGGCGATTATGCGACCGCCAGCCCGGCTTGGGTGCTTGCCGCGTTGGCTGGCGTTCTCTGGGCGTTGCAGTTCGCCTGCCAGAAAACAGGCGAACCGGCGATGGGATCCATGCGCTACATTTCCTTCGCCGTCGTCATGGGCTCGTGCGTGCTTTTCTCGTCTTTGATCGGCGTGGGCCTTGGCGAATGGAATGGCACGGGGCGCCGCACGCGCCTGGCGCTCGCGCTCGGGCTGGCGTTCATCGCTTTCTCGATCGGTCTGGCCGTGGTCGCCAAGTCGTTTTGACGCAAAACTAAGGAAAGGAGAAATCCATGAGTTACGCAGAAGCCAAGAAGAAATTCGCCGCCATCGGTGTGGATACCGAGAAGGCAATCGAGGAACTGGGCAAAATCGCCATCTCCATGCATTGCTGGCAGGGCGATGACGTGGGAGGCTTTGAGAACGCCGGCGGCGCATCCAATGGCATCCAGACGACCGGAAACTATCCCGGCAAGGCGACGACACCCGAGCAGTTGATGGCGGATATCGACTTCTCCCTGTCGCTCATTCCCGGGCGTCACCGCCTGAACCTTCATGCCTGCTACGGCGTGCACAAGGACAAGGTCGTGGACCGCGACCAGTTGGGGCCGGAGCAGTTCAAGCCCTGGGTGGAATGGGCGAAGAAGCGCGGCGTCGGACTGGATTTCAATCCGACGTTCTTCTCCCATCCCAACGTCGTGGACGGCATGACGCTCGCGAGCCCGGATCCGAAGATTCGCGCTTTCTGGGTGAAGCATGGCATCAAATGCCTGGAAATCGCCGATTACATGGCAAAGGAACTCAAATCGCCCTGCACAATCAATTTCTGGTGCCCGGACGGCTACAAGGACGAACCCTCTGACCGTCTCGGACCGCGCCAGCGCATGGCCGATTCGCTCGACAAGATCTTCAAGCAGGCGAAATACGACAAGAAGCGCGTCGTCCCGACGCTCGAGTCCAAGCTCTTCGGCATCGGCGTCGAGAGCTATACGGTCAATTCGCACGAATTCGTGATGGGATATGCGCTGAGCCGCAAGATCCTCGCCCTGTTGGACATGGGGCATTTCCATCTGACGGAGAACGTCGCCGACAAGATCAGTTCGTTCCTCATGTTCTTTGGCAAGGTGGCGTTCCACATTTCGCGTCCCGTCCGCTGGGATTCGGACCACGTCATCCGCCAGAACGACGACTTGCGCAATGCCGCGGAGGAAATCGTGCGCATGGGACAGGACAACTTCATCATTGCGCTGGACTACTTCGACGCCTCCATTTGCCGCGTGGCCGCCTGGGTGCTGGGCATGCGCAACATGCAGAAGGAACTCTTGAAGGCGATGCTGTTGCCGAACAAACAGCTCAAGGCCCTTCAAGACGCCGGCGAGTTCACGTCGCAGCTCGTCCTGCAGGAGGAGTACAAGAACTACCCGACGGACGCCGTCTGGGCGGAATTCTGCAAGCGTCACCATGTTCCGGCCAACGAAGAGTGGCTCAAGAAAGTCCAGAAGTACGAGAAGGACGTGTTGCTGAAGCGCTGAACCCGGCGGACATCGGGTCTTCATCGCCAAATCGGGGGAATTCCGATGGGACGGCCGCCCCGGGCACAACGGCTCGAGACGGCCGTTTCGCCTGAAGGGCGGGCTCCCGGTCTGGCGTACGCATGAAGGTTGGCTTGGATGAAAACGGCGCTCCTGCATTATTGGCTGACGAACCGCCGCGGCGGCGAGAACGTCTTCCGCGAGATTTGCGCGATGTTCCCCGGGGGCGACGTCTTCACGCACGCCTACAATCCGCGTACGATGGCGGAGTGGTTCGGCGGGCGGAAGATAACCGAGTCCTTTGTCGGGCGATTGCCGTTTGCGCGCACCCGGTGCCAAATCTATTTGCCGCTGATGCCTTGCGCGAGCCGGTCGTTCGACCTTTCGGGCTACGACCTCGTCGTTTCCAGCGAATCCGGTCCCGTCAAGGGCATCCGAAAGCCCAAAGGCGTGCCGCACGTCTGCTATTGCCATACGCCCATGCGCTATCTTTGGGACATGTACGCGGACTACTACAAGACGGCCGGGCTGGGCGGAAAGCTCGCCATGCGCCTTTTTCGCGGCTATTTGCGCAAGGAAGACCTCGCGAGCGCCGCGGCGGTGGACGTCTTTGTCGCCAATTCGGATTTTGTCGCCTCCCGCATCAAGCGCATTTACGGACGCGACGCGACGGTCGTCCATCCGATGGTGGATTACGATTTCTTCTCCGCGGAGCCTCGGGCGGACGTCCGTGAAAAGGGCGGCTACTATCTTTTGGCGGGGCAGTTGATTGCCTACAAACGTCCGGATTTGGCGGTTTCGGCTTGCCTGAGGAGCGGTAGGCGCCTGAAAGTCGTGGGGACGGGAAACCAGATCGCGTCGCTCCAAGCGCTGGCGAAGGGGAGTCCGCTCGTCGAATTCACCGGACGCGTGAGCCGCGAGGACTTGCGCCGCGCCTATGCAGGCGCTTCCGCGCTCCTTTTCCCCGGCATTGAAGACTTCGGCATCGTCCCTCTGGAAGCCCAGGCGGCAGGGACCCCCGTCATCGCCTACGCGGCAGGTGGCGCGCGCGAGACGGTCGTGGACGGCGAAACCGGGCTCTTCTTCGAAAACCAAACCCCGGACGCGCTCTGCGCCGCCCTGGAGGAGTTTGAGTCGCGGACGTGGGACCCCGTCGCCTGCCGGCGGAATGCCGCGCGTTTTACGCCTGCCGTCTTCCGCCGGAAACTGGGTGCGGTTTTCGCGCGCGTCTGCCCGGATTACCCCTCCCTGAATCACGGAGCGACAAAAGGCTGCGCGTGCGAAGCAAGGAGCGAAGCGTTAACGGAGCTTTTGCCGCCCGTCGGCGTTTGATTTGCCGCGCAGTCCCCCCCCCTCTCTCTCTCGTTCTCCCATTCTCCACGACCTGCGGGCCGCAGGGGACTGTAGCCCCTTTTATCCTAAAAATCGCAGTTGGAAGGCTGGAGTCGGAGCTATGGACTTTGTTTCCGGCGGGAAGCGCGCATGCGGC
>DJRS01000142.1:3883-4199 GCA_002440145.1 Verrucomicrobia bacterium UBA6354 | reverse complement strand
CGCTTCCGCGCCGAATACGACGAGCTCTTCAAGGGCCTCTGACGCGGCGGGGCGGGGGGGGCGGATTTCGCACGCAGAGACACGCGGAGAACGCAGAGCGGGGAGCCTAACGGTTTCAACCGTGTAGAGAATGTAGATAATGCAGAAAGGAAGGGGCGCGGATTTCGCACGCAGAGATACGCGGAGAACGCAGAGAAATCCCCCTTCTACATCTTCTACATTTTCTTCACGGTTAAATAACCGTTAGCCCCCCCCCTCTCTCTGCGTTCTCTGCGTCTCTGCGTGAGATATTCTAAACAACGAAAGGAAAGGAAAC
>DJRS01000142.1:0-3756 GCA_002440145.1 Verrucomicrobia bacterium UBA6354 | reverse complement strand
TCGGGCGTCGGCGCCACCGTCGTGTAGCCCCCTACCATGGGGTGTGGGGACGGGGCGGGGCGTTCCGGCGCGCGGCATTCGCCCCTCCAACGGTAGGGGCGGCAGTCCCCTGCCGCCCCTTCGGAGTTTCTTGTCTGCGTTGGGATGTCAAATCCGGCGGCGGCGCAACGCCAAGCCCGCCACGCCCAGCAACAGAAGCAGTCCGCTCGTCGGTTCAGGCAAAAGCGTGTAGCTCAGCGTACCCGCATTGAACACGCCGAACTGGCCCGCCGTCGGGTTGCTCGAAATATAATCGAGCAAATCCCCATAGCTCTTTGTTTCGGATTTCAGATATGTCGTGGCCGCGTCGCCCGTGCCGCCGACAAGTTCCCAGTAGAACGAAGCCGATGCCACATCCGAACCTAACACATAATCCAGCGGCGAATCGCCGGAAGACAGACTGCCGCTCTCTCCGGCGGCCAGCTCCGTTCCCGTGCTCCGCTTGCCGTTTGCGAAGAGGTAGAGATAGAGATTTTCGCTCCCGGCCTGGCTCTTCGCGTTCATGTATTGTTTGGCGAATGTGGACTGGCCGTCGACCGAGAACTGCCAGTAGAGGATGTCCGCCCGTGCGGCGCAAATCGCGGCGGTCAATGCCAAGCCTGCCAAAATCGTATTGAATTTCATTGTTTTGCTTCCTTTCTATAAGAACCTCAGAACGGCAAGGTCAGGTCGAACGCCGCGCCTGTATGCACGTACCAGACGGCCGTCCCCGCCTTGAGAACCGGGCTTTCGTCTTTCGTCTCGCGCGAGATGCCGTTGGCGTCCGTCGTGCGCGTATAGCGAATCCACTTGCCGTTCTTTCGGATGATGAAGGAGTAGACCGCATTGTCGGCGCCCAGCACGCGGATCTGGTCGCCGTCCACCGCGCCCATCCAACCGGAGGCGTCATTCAGCGTCCAATCCTTGTCGCCCACGCCGACAAGGGAGTAGGACGGTTTTCCGGCCGACCCCTCCGGAATCGTCACCTTCGCGGCTTCGGCGGCGACCTGCCCCGTCAGGTAAATCGGCTGGGACGAGGCGTCTTTGCGCTTGATCCAAAAGCCGTAGCCGCGCGCCAACCGCGTATTGGCCGCGTCCGTTCCGTTCGCGAGTTCCGCCTGTTCGCCTTGGGCGAACAGCGTGGCCGTCTTCTGCGGCGTCCACTTCTTGTCCGCGCCGAGCATATAGACGGCATACGTGCCGCTTTCGCGATTGTAGACATACAATTCGTCCCCTTCCGCGAGCGTCGCCGTCTGCACGGCGTCCGCCACGGTCGAGGCCTCCCCCGTCCCCGGCTGCACGTACGAGACAGACAGCGGGAAGTAGCGTTGTTCCCCCTCGGCGGCCGCGATCTTCTCAAGCCCCAGGACGTTCGGTCCCGTCACCGTCAAGGCGGACGCCGCCAGACCCGCAAACGCCGCGCACGCGGCGCTCAAATGGATGGACAGTTTCATGTATTGGACTCCTTTCTTCTGTTATTTCTTCAGCGGATCGCGCTCCACGCGGAAGAACCGCGCCGAAGCGGACGCATCCCGCGGGACACGTAGCTCGATCGTCGCGTTCACGGCCCCCGTCACCGGCGTCTCCGCCGCAGCGCCGCCAACCTGCGCAGGCGTTTCGCCCGCCGCGACATTGTAGTTGAGCGCCGGGATCGTGTTCGCCACGGTCAGCACGATGCTGTCCGCCTCCACGCGGATGCCCGTGATCTTCGGACGGGGCGTGCCGGCCGGAAGCGCCGACGCCGTGTAGACGGGCGAAGAGCCCGTGCCGCCCGTGACGGAAGCGAACGCCTCCGAAAGCTGTCCGATGGACGCGTCCGCCACGCGCACCGCCCCCTGCACCGCGCCGCCGACGGTCGCCTGGCCGCCCGCATACGTGCGCGTATCCAGCAGGTAAAGCGCCAAACCGCCGTTCGCCGTGTACGCCTTCACCAGCAACGGGTCCGCCACAAGCTTGAAGGGTTCGCACCGGCCACCGCGCGCGAGGGGCGCGGACAAGAGAAGCATGCTGTCGGCGCCGTTCGCGTCCGCAAGCGTTCCGTCCGGATTGAACCCCGCGAATTCCGCGCCCGTGCGCGTCCAGACGAGCGCATACCGCTCGCCGTCCAGCACGCGCGAGCCGTCCGCATACACATCCGGCCCCTGCGTGGAGAAGCCGATGATGTCCGCGTTCTCCGGAACCGCCGCGGCGAGTCCCGCAGCGAAGCTCCCGAGAAGCACTGTCAAAAGAATCTTTTTCATCTGCCGTATCCTTTCTGTCGCCGTTTATTCCGCCGCGACGATTTCGACGTCCACGCGGTAGTACTTGTAAAGCGTGCCGTTGTCCAGCGGAATGGCGAGCTTCACCTTGTCCGCCTCTTCCGCGACCTTTGTCCAGCTTGTGCGGTCGTTCGAGCCGGAAAGCACGTACGCGATCTTCAGCGCATCGGTCTTGAGGAGCGCCTGCTTCGCATCCGCATGGGCGAGCGAGACGGGAATCGCCGCGTCCGTACCCTGCGCCGCAACCGCCGCACCGGCCTGCGCCGCGGTCGTGCTCAGCCCCAGCACGCCGTCGACCCACTTGGCCCAGCCGTTCGCGGCCTGCTCCTCCAGATTCGCGGCCGTCCACTGCGTCTCGGTTTCTCCGATGTTCACGCGCAGCCACGTCTTCAGGAAGGGAAGCGCCACCTTCTTGCTGTCGCCGACGGACACTTCAATGGAAACCACGATCGATTCCACGCCGTAGGTGCCATCCGCATTCTTCTTCGTCGGAATGAAGCCCGCCGCGCAATATGCCTCGTCCACCGCTGTGGAGAACGTGCCGCCGCGGGCGGCGATCGTCGCCTTGGCGGGATCTTTGATGCTGGTCAGTGCGCCTGTCGCGGGATCGTAGCGGCGGGTATCCAGCTTGCCGTTGACCGTGCCGCCGCCGATTTCGACCGTAGCCGTCTTGCCCTCGGCGTCGCCATAGTTCACGGCCGTGACGTCGCCGTTGATGGTTCCGCCCGTTATCTTCAGCGTGCTGTCGGTGCCGCCGCTGTACGTCCAGGAGGACACCGCGCCGTTGACCGCGCCGCCCGAAAGGGTGGCGCTCCACCAGTTCTCGATGGCGTAGCTGTTGGTGGAGTTCACCGTGCCGCCCTCCATAAGCAACGTGCCGCGGTCCACCTTGATGGCGATGAAGTTGTCCTGCGTGAACGTGCCGCCCTTGACGGTCAGACCGGGATCTTTCGCCTTGCCGTCGTTTCCGACGCGCACCAACGACGCGCCCTTGGTTCCGCCGGCGCCGCTGCCGTTCGTGACGCTGCCGCTCTCGAAGGTCAGCCAGCCGTCGTCCTGGATGTCGATGACGTAGTGCGAACCGCTGCCCGAATTCGCGACCGTGTCTTCGCGCTTGATCGTGCCGGTCTGGGCTTCGCTGGAATCCTTGACCGTCACCTTCGCCGTGACCGTCAGCGCCGGCTTGCCCTTCTCGGTTCCGCCGTTGAGCGTCTTGCCGTTCAAGTCGAACGTGATATCCTTCGCGATCGTGACATTTTCCTTCGCCTCGGCCAAGAGCTTCACCGTAGTGCCCGTGGAGGCCTTGGCAAGCGCGTCCGCGAGCGTTTCGTACTTTCCGGTGACCGTACCGCTGCTTTTGACAACCGCCGCGACATACGTGCCCTTCTTCACGCCGTAGGTACCGTCCGCGTTCTTCGTCGGAATGAAGCCCTCGGCGCAGTAGCCGTCTTTGATCGACTTGTTGAACGTGCCGCCGGAG
>DJRS01000105.1 GCA_002440145.1 Verrucomicrobia bacterium UBA6354 | reverse complement strand
TTTTGTCCATAACAATAATATCGATAAGTCCCCTCTCCACGATCTCCACGTTCTCCGCGGCTAAAATCTGATAGCTCCCCATTCTACATTTTCCACATCCCCTGCACGGTTGATTGCCTCGCACGGGAACGGCCAGCCCCGGGCGTCTCGCGGCCGGGGCGCTTTCCCGATAAACTTTTCCCCTTCGGGGTCTTGCGGAAGCGCGCCATAAAAGATATAATATAGGCAATAAATTTGAAAGGAACAGATATGTCACGCGCTTACAATTTCTCGGCCGGCCCGGCCACGTTGCCTCTTGAGGTCCTCCAGCAGGTCCAGAACGATCTGGTGGACTACAAAGGGACGGGCATGTCGGTCATGGAGATGTCCCACCGCGGCAAAGACTACGACAAGATCCACGAAGAAGCCATCGCCGACTTCAAGGAGCTGACGGGCATCGGCGACGATTACCAGGTCTGCTTCATCCAGGGCGGCGGGTCCATGCAGTTCGCCATGATTCCGATGAACTTTCTGGGCGCGGGCCAGACGGCGGACTACGCCAACGAAGGTACGTGGTCCGGCAAGGCGATGAAGGAGGCCGCCAAGGTCGCCGCTTGCCGCGGCGCGTCGGTCAACGTCGTCGCCGATTGCGCCAAGGACATCCCCACGCGCATGCCGCGCGAGGGCGAGTGGAAGTTTTCCGCCAATCCCGTCTACACGCACATCTGCACGAACGAGACGATTTCGGGCGCCCAGCTCAAGAAGATCCCGACGGTGAAAGGTCCGCTTTTCGCCGACATGTCTTCCGACATCCTGAGCTGCCCGCGCGATTACACCAAGTTCGACCTCTTCTACGCGGGTGCGCAGAAGAACCTGGGGCCGGCGGGCATGGCGGTCGTGGCCATCAAGAAGGAGCTCGCCGCCAAGGGCGACGAGAAGATCCCGACCATGTTGCAGTACCGCACGCACGTGGACAACAATTCGCTCTACAACACGCCGCCGACGTTCACGATCTACGTGTTCGGTCTCGTGATGAAGTGGGTGAAGAAGATGGGCAAGGAGAACCTCTTCAGGCTGAACGACGACAAGGCGAAGAAAATCTACGACGTCATCGACGCGAGCGACTTCTACAAGGGGACGGCGCTCCCGGAGTTCCGTTCCAACATGAACGTGACGTTCACGACGCCGAATGCGGACCTGGACAAGCGCTTCGTGGAAGAGGCCAAGGCGCTCGGCATGAGCTCGCTCAAGGGCCATCGCTCGGTCGGCGGCATCCGCGCGACGATCTACAACGCCTTCCCGATGGCCGGCGTGGACGCCCTCGTCGCCTTCATGAAGGACTTCGAGAAGAAGAACGGCTAATCGTACGGCGGGCGTTTAAGGGAGATGGTGCACATGGAACTCAAAGGCACGATTACGGCGCTTGTGACGCCGTTCACCGCGCAGGGGGCGGTGGACTACGGTGCGTTGCAGGCGCTTGTCGCGCGGCAGACCGCCGCGGGCGTCGAGGGCATCTGTTCGGTCGGCACGAGCGGCGAATCGCCGACCTTGACGCACGAGGAACACCACAAGGTCATCGAAAAGACGATTGAATTCGCCGCCGGCAAATGCCGCATCGTGGCGGGGACGGGCGCGAATTCCACGTCGGAGGCGGTGTCCCTGACGAAAGCGGTGATTGCTATGGGCGGGGCTGACGCCTGCCTGCAGGTCACGCCCTACTACAACAAGCCCAACGCGGAGGGTCTCTACCGCCATTTCATGACGATTGCCGATCTCGGGTTGCCGGTCGTGCTGTACAACGTGCCCGGCCGGGCGGGCCGGGAAATTCCCCTGGACGTCGTGGCGCGTCTGGCCAAGCACCCCAACATCGTCGCGATAAAGGAAGCGGCGGGTTCCGTCGAGCGCGTGTCGGCCATCAAGAACCTGGTTCCGGATTTCGCCGTCCTGTCGGGCGACGACTCGTTGACGCTTCCCATGATCTCGGTGGGCGCGCAGGGCGTCATTTCGGTGGCGTCGAACATCATTCCGAAGGAGATGGGCGACATGGTCCGAGCGGCTTTGGCGGGCGACTTCGCCGCGGCCCGGGATTTGCACCGGCGCTATTATCCGCTTTTCCACAACCTGTTCATAGACACGAATCCGGTCATGGTGAAAGAGGCGCTTGCGCTGACGGGACGGATCGCGCGCGCGTTCCGTCTGCCCTTGTGCGAAACGACGGACGCCAATCTCGCGATCCTGCGGGCCACGCTTGCGGATCTCGCTCTTGTCTGATGCGCATCGGGTACGGATACGATTCGCATGTTTTCGACGCCGCCAAGCCTTTGGTGCTGGGCGGCGTCCTTATTCCGGATGCGCCGGGGCTCAAGGCGCATTCGGACGGGGACGTTCTTCTGCACGCGCTCATAGACGCGCTGTTCGGCGCTATCGCCCACGGCGATATCGGGTCCCATTTCCCCGATGCCGATCCGCGGTGGGCGGGGGCGGATTCGACCGTCCTTCTCGCCGCGGCCGTGGCGGAAGTCCGGTCGGCGGGACATGAAGTGGAGAATCTGGACTGTACCGTCATCTGCGAAAAGCCGCGCCTGAGACCGCATGTCGACGCGATCCGGGCGCGCCTGTCGCAGTTGCTTTCCATTCCCGTTGGCTGCGTTTCCGTCAAGGGGAAGACGAACGAGAAGATGGACGATGTAGGTGCGGGCCGCGGCATTGTCGCGCACGCCGTCGTGCTCCTGCGCTGACGAAGGAGCGCGACGTGGAACGGGGTGCTTCGAGCCGGCGGCTTTTCGCGAAGGCAATCGCCATTCTTGCGCTTTCCGCCGCGCCCCGCGTCTGCGCGATAGACGCGTCGAACCGCTACGCGAGTCCGCGAAACGCCGAGCGCGCCATACGCTCCTCCACGGAATTGATCGTTCTCCATACGACGGAGGCCGCCGCGCGCGGCTCGCTCAACAAACTCTCCGAACGCGGCGAATGCCATTTCTGCGTGACGGAAGACGGCTCGGTCTACCGCATCGTCGATCGCGACCGCGAGGCCTTCCACGCCGGACGCTCCATGTGGAAGGGGAAGGACGACGTGGACAAGTTCTCCATAGGCATCGAGTGCGTCGGCTATCACGACAAGTCCATGCCGCTTGTGCAGCTGAAGGCGATTGCGAAACTGGTGTCCGAGCTCCAGTCCATGTACGGTCTGGGCGACGACAAGGTGGTCTGCCACAGCCATGTCGCCTACGGTGCGCCCAACAAATGGCAGAAGCGCAAGCATCGCGGCCGCAAACGATGCGGCATGCTGTTCGCCATGCCGAGCGTGCGGCGCGTTTTGGGGCTCTCGTCGCGCCCCGCCTACGACCCGGATACGCGCGCGGGGCGACTCGTCGTGGGGGACGCCTACCTTGCGAAAGTCCTGTACGGGAATGTGGATACGTGGCGGTCGGTCTATCCGGCGTCGGCGGCGAAGAAGACGGTCCCGGGAAGCGCGAAAACCCGTGCGGCGAGAAAAACCACCCCCCCGAAAACGAAAAAGAAAACGGCGTCCGCCTTGCGCCTGCCGCCGCGGAGCATCGCGGAATTGAAAGCGCGCGGCTACAAGGTGCGCGGACGCGTCTCGAAAGGCGTGACGGCCTCCCAGCTGGTCGGCAAAAAGTGGAACGACCCGGATACGTACTACACCATACGGGACAAAGTCATTCCCGGCAATATCATCAACCCCGCGCGCATCGAAGTCGGCATGTGCGTCTGGACGCGCTAGATCGCGGAGTCGCGGATTCTCTCCAGGCGGTCTTTCGCGTCTTTCGAGCCAGTTCGACGAGGCGGGGAGAAGGCTTGAACGCCGGCTTCGAGCCGACCAACGGAAGGATCCATCCGCCTCTCTTCACAAGCCGCGTCAATCTCGCATAGACCAACGAGCCTACCGGTCGTATGCAAACACCCGGGTATTTAATAGTAAAACACCCGGGTGTTTGGGGGTGAAACACCTGGGTGTTTGATGGTGAAACACCCGGGTATTTGGGTACAAAACACCCGGGTATTTTGGGGTGAAACACCCGGGTGTTTGATAGTGAAACACCCGGGTGTTTCAATATCGGGAGGCGGCCGGGCGGAATCGACCGGGTGGCCCGGCGGCTTCAGGCGACCGCCCGGCGCATGTCAGAGAGGAGGCTCGGACACGTCGTCCGGGCCTTTTGAGGGGTGGCTGAAGACGCCTTGCGGGCGTCATTCAAGCCGGACTGCCGCGGTCGCAAAGCCGACCACGTCTTTAGCCTGGGATTTCCAGGATTAGGATTGTTCGCTTGCGGCAAAGCGGGTGCGCAGGCCAGGAAGGGCGATAACGGAGCGAATCGGCTCGAATGCCGTATTTTTTCGCATGATTATGCGCTTGTGCAAGAGCCGGTCGCTTGCCGGTCGCTAACGCGAGAGACAGAGTCCGCCCGCCGCGCAGGCGAGCGAAAGGACAAGCGAAAGCGCCAGATAGGCCGCAAAAAGTCCGTATTGTCCGCGCGACAAGAGGAGAACGCTTTCCTTCGCAAAGGTCGAGAAGGTGGTGAAGCCGCCGCAAAATCCGACGGTGAGCAAGAGACGTGTCGTGTGCGGTAGCGCCGCGCCTGTCCAAACGCCGATCAAGAAGGATCCGATGGCGTTGGCGGCGAGCGTCGCCGCGAGGTTGCCGCCGAACAGGACGGACAGCGCGTAACGCAGGCAACCCCCGACGCCGCTACCCAGGAAAACCGCAAGGAAATTCATGAAAGTATTCATTTTCCGCGCATCTCCAGACGCCATTCGCGCATGGTCTTTCCATAGCGCTTGCGAAAGCGCCGCGTGAGATTGGAGAGGTTTCCGAAGCCGCAGTCCGCGGCGATTTGCGAGATGGGGGCGTCCGTGTCCTTCAGCAGGCGCACGAGCTCCGCAAAGCGCCGGTCGTCGAGCGCTTGCGCGACGCTTTTGCTCTCGAACTCGCGGAAGCGCAGCTCAAGCAGTCTTTGCGAGACGCCCAGATGGCGCACGACGTCCCGCACGCGCACGCCTTCGGCGGCGTGGCGATTGATATATTGCAGTGCGCGGCGCATGAGCTGCGCGGCGGGCGTCGTGAAGGACGTGGACTCCCGGCGGACGATTTCCTTGAAGTTCCAGGGGATGAGGTCCTTCCTGGCCGACGCGCCCGTCATCATTTTTTCGAGTTCGCTCGCGACAAGTTCGCCTTCTTTCTCGGTAACGAAGCGGATGCTGGTGAGACTGGGCTCCACGTTCTGGCAGAGGATCTCGTCGTTGTCCACGCCCAGGATGGCGACCTGGCGGGGGATGTCCAGGTTCGCCGCGTGCAGGGCGGCGATCGCGTGGGTGGCGACAAGATCGTTTGCGGCGAAGAGCGCGGCGGGGTGGGGCAGGCCGGAGACCCACGCGACGAGCGCGGACGCGTTGTCGAGCGACCCGTCTTTCGGGGGTGTGAAGACGCGGCAGTCCTTCTTGTTCGCCCGGATCTCCGCGATGAAGCCCGCCAGCCGCCGTCTGGACCAGTTTTCGTCCTGCGGGGAGGGGATGAAGCCGAATGTGCGGAAGTCGCCT
This sequence comes from Verrucomicrobia bacterium UBA6354, assembly GCA_002440145.1. Lineage (GTDB taxonomy): Bacteria > Verrucomicrobiota > Kiritimatiellia > RFP12 > UBA1067 > UBA1067. The sequence goes on along the minus strand of DJRS01000105.1, from coordinate 8,091 downwards.
GCGTTGAGCAAGTGCCGCGCGGCCAACGCGCCTATGCCCTCGTCGTCGACGCGCACGAGATGCAGGAGCCGTCCGCGCGTCGCCATGGGCGGGCACACCGATTCCAGGGAGACGATCGGGATGCGCGAGGCGATCAGGTCCCGCCAGATGTTCGGGCTCAGCGACTGGAAGACGATAAAGCCGTCGATGCCGTCTTTGATCGCGCCGGCTATCGTCTGGGCGGTGAAGCGGTCTTCCGTCTCGATGAGTTTGATCCGCCAGTTCCGTCCGTGGCGCAGAAAGCGCAGAATGCCTTCCAGACGGGTGCGGCCGACGGCATTGTACATCCTGACGGCCACGATGACGTCGAACGCCTTCTTAGTTTTTCTTTGTTTCATGGTCATTCGCCGTGCATTTGTTTTCGACGTCTCGGACGACAAGGCTTGCGAGCGTCAGCCCGAAAAGGGCGGTCATGTGTGCGACCGTTCCGTTTATGCGCGCTTTTCTGGCGTTCCAGTCGCGTTCGCCGGGCGCCGCGGGGGCTTCGGCGGCCGGCGCGCCGCGGTTCTCGCGCCGCTCCGGGCTCCACACGCACAGGAAGTCGCGCGCCGGCAGGCCTCCCGTCTTGCGGAATTTCGTGCGAAGGGCCCGCGCCAGGCCGTCGCCTTCGACTTTGCCGAAGCGCCCCGTCCGGACCAGGGCGGGGTCCATCTTCAGCGCCGCGCCCATGGACGCGAACAGGGTGACGGACGGGATGGACAGGGCGTGCCGGATCAGCGCGGCCTTCTCGGCCAGGGAGTCGATCGCGTCGATGACGTAGTCGAATTCCTCCAGACGGAAGCTCGCCGCCGTCGCTTCTTCGTAGACGGCGCGGCGCACGTCGAGCTCGACGCGGGGGTTTATGGCGCGCAGCCGTTCGGCGAGGACGTCGACCTTGGGCTCTCCTATGGTCTGCGTCGTGGCCATGAGCTGCCGGTTGACGTTCGAAGGGGCGACGCGATCCGAGTCGACGAGCATGAGGCGGCCGACGCCCGTGCGGACCAGAGCCTCGGCGCACCAGCTCCCCACGCCCCCCGTGCCGAAAAGGGCGACGCGCGTCGCGGCAAGCCGTCTCATCGTTTCCGGACCCAGCATCAGCTCGGTGCGTGAAAATAAAGAATCCGTTTCCATAATTGGATTATACCAAATCGCGCGCGGTTTTGCTATAATATTGGCGGATGAACGAATTAGAAGAATGGTACGTCCGCGCGGCGGACGGAAAAGTGTACGGCCCGGCGGCGCGCGAGACGCTGAAGGCCTGGGCGCGCGAAGGACGCATCGCCCCCTCGGGATGCGTGTCGCGCGACAGAAAGCAGTGGATTCCCGCCCAGATGATGCAAGAGCTGGAGATGTGCTGGGTCGTCGAGGCCGAGCCGGGCAAATTCTTCGGGCCTTTCAACCGCGCGGTCGTCGTGCGGCTCGCCGCGGCGGGGGAGATTCCCGGGCAGGCGAGCATCTATCGCCGCCATTTCCTGCCGGTCGACAAGGACCCGGAACCCGTCGTGGTCGAGAAAATCGTCGAGAAGCGCGTGGAAGTCCCCGTGGAGAAAATCGTGGAACGCATCGTCGAGGTGGAGCCTCCGGCGCGCACGGTCCTCGTGGAGTCCGTCCCCGCCCCGGCCGAAGCGTCCACACCCCCCGCCCAGGACGCCGTCTTCGGGCATGTGGACCGCGCGCGTCTGGCGGCGCTCGAGGCCGCCGCGCGACGCGAACTGGCCCAGGCCCTGCATCGGCAGGGCGCGTCCGGGCTCTCGGGCATCTTCACGAGGAGGAAAGCATGAACGACACGACATGGTATTTGCGGACGCCGGACGAGACGTTCGGCCCGGAAACGCGCGCCCGGCTCGTCGAATGGGCCAAGATGGGGCGCATCCAGCCCGGGCAGGAAGTCTCGCAGGACCAGATCGTCTGGCGACGCGCGGAAGACGTGCCGTTCCTGGACATGCGTTTCTCCATCGATCTTGGGGATGGAAATCCGCGCGGCCCGTTCAACAGGAAAGCCGCGGAGGCGCTCCTGGCGTCCGGGCGTCTGCCGGCGGCGGCGACGCTTGTCGAATCGCGCCCCCCGTTCGCGGACGAAGAGGCCGGTCCGGTCTCCCCGTCCGCGCCCGCGGCCGAGGAGGAGTCCGCGCGGACGCCCTCGCCGCCGGCCGGCCCGTCCGTGCGGATTGTGGAGAAAATCGTCGAGAAGAAAGTCGTGGACGACGCGCGCGTGAAGGAATTGGAAGGCTTGCTCGCGGAGGAACGCCGCCATACCGCAGACCTGCAGAAGCGCCTGGACGACGCCGCGCAGGCCGCGGCCGCGCGCGAACAGGAGCTCCAGGACAGGCTCTTGTCGGAGGCGCGCGACGCCAGCGCGCGCGAAGCCAAGATGCGGGAGCAGATCGTCGCGCTCGAGACCGAGCTGCGGCGCCTGCCCGAGACGGCCAGCGAGATCGCCGACATCCAGGCCGCCGTCTACGGCCTGATGACGACGGAGGCGACCGAGATAGCCGCCGCGCTGGAGTCCGAGAAGAAGGAACTCGCGGACTTCAAGCGGCGCGCGGACGAGCGGATCGGACGCCTGGAACAGCGGCGGCGGGAGCTCATCAGATGCGCGGGCTCCGACATCGAGGAGATGACGCGCCGCGCGCTTGCGAACCGTCCGGAGGATCCCCGCACGGCGCAACTGCGCGAAGAGCTGCGGACCTTGCGGCTGGCGAACGAGAAGGCGGCGCACGCCTACGAGCAGAAGGTGCAGGAGCTGACGAACGACTTCAGCCGCCGGCGCGACGAACTCGCCCGACAGGCCGAAGGGGCGAAGGATGTCGTCCAGCTTCGGGCCGAAGTGCAGGACCTGCGCGAGAAGCTGCAGTTGCGCGAACAGGAACTCCTGTCCGAGCGCCAGCGCGGCGAAGCCATGCGCCAGCAACAAGCCTTGCGCCAGCAGACGCTCATGACGCGTCTGGCGGCGCTCGAATCGCCTTCGATCGGAACGACCGACACGCTCGCCACAAACCAAAGCCGCGAAGCCCGCATGGTCAAGCTCCCGAACTGGATGAGGTTTGGCAAATGAACGTTCTCTGTGCGCTTTTCCTGGGGTTGCTGACCGTCTGGGACTACCCTGCGCGGCACCCCGTCCACCAAGTCCTGTGCGATCGGTTCCGCACGGCTCTGCGCACGAACGACGCGGAAACGCGCCTGGACGTCTGCAAGAAGGGCGTGGCGCTCCTCCCCGACGATCCCACGTGGCGCTACAACCTCGCCTGTTCGCTCGCCTACGCGAAAGACCCGGAGCCCGCGCTGGACGAACTCGAGAAGGCGATCGACCTCGGGTTCCGCGACACGGGGAAGATCCGCCAGGATGCGGACTTCAGGAAGATCGCAAACCTGCCGCGCTTCAAGGAATTGCTGGAATACGCCGACTCCATCCGCGACCGTCCCGTTTTCACGGGCCCTCTCGCGGTCGCCTGCGCGACGGGCGTCGCGGGCAAGCCGCTCGTGCTGTGCTCCCGGAATCTCGCCTGGGACTTCGACCGCGGCTGTTTCGACGCGCAGATGGAATTGCGGGACGCGCCGGGACTGCCCTATTCGGGGCTTCTTTACGTGAACCGCGACGGCGGGCACTCGACGCTCGCGATGACCAACTGGCCGGGGCTCACCGCCGTGGGGTTCGACCTGGAAGGCCGCAAGAGAGGCATGGACCTGGACTTCCCGAACACGGCTTTCCCCTATCCGGCGATCGGCAACGCCAGCCGGGCGATGACACAGGGGCCGCTCTGGCGGTCGCTTCCGCGCGCGCTCATGACGAGCGAGGTTCGCCGGCTGGGGTTGATGCAGGCGTTCTATCTCTCGAACCAATTCTGGGTGTTCCCGGCCGCTTTTGACTTTCCGCCGCTGGGCACGAACGGCAACGTCTTCGCCTCCACGACGCCCTATTGGCTCGTCTCGCAGGGCCGCAGCTGGTCCGACCAGTATTATTTGCGCGCCGCGCTCGCCGTCTGGCGCGCGCTCAAGCCGCCGGTCCGCGCGGAAATCGTCCGTCGCGGCCTGTGGGCGCCGGTCCTGCAGATGTTGATGCGCGGCGCGCTGAAGACGGCTCCGCGGCCGGAGGACTACTTCACCGCCAAGGCGAACCCTTCCGCATTCCCGCCGGACGGGCTCGACACGGCCCGCCTGGCGGCTTCCGCCGCGTCGCTGGCCGTGGCGGACCTGCCGCCTGTCGCGATCGTCGCGCAGGTGTCCGGATTGGAACCGGGGGGCGAAGACGGCTGGCCCGAGCTGACCTACGCGACGCCCTGCGCCTGGGCGGCCGTCCTGCGCAATGCCTCTTCCCGGCGCACGTTTCTCGTCACGGCGGCGGGCGGGGAGGATTACCGCTTCGCGATTGTGCAGGACGGCAACAACGCCGCGCAACTGACGCCCTTGGGGAAGGACGTGGCGCGCGTCGTGATCGACCGCACGCGCATGACGCCGACAAACCACGTGGACGTCGCCGTCTACACGCGCGGGAAGGGCACGCGGTGGAGCGCGCCGAGTTTCGCGAGTTTCGCGGTCGTGGACGCCGACGCTCCCTATTCGGATCCCGTTTTGACGCCCGGGCTTCTGCCGCGGTCCGGAGACGGGACCGGACCGTCCGCGCCCGGGGATCCCGCGCAATGAAGTACCTTCTCGCGCCCTTGGCGGACTTTACCGACGCGCCGTTCCGCCTCCTCTGCCGGCAAGGCGGGGCGGACGGAACCTGCACCGAGATGGTGAGCGCCGCGGCGCTCGCCCACGGCCATGAGCCGACCCGCCGTTTGCTGGAGCTTCTTCCGGGCGAGGGCCCCGTCGCCTGCCAGATTTTCGGTTCGGACGTGCGCGACATCGTCTACGCGACGAAATACATTACGGATCTCGGGCGCTTCACCGAGCTGAATCTGAACGCCGGCTGCCCCATGCGCACGGTGACGCGCGCCGGTGCGGGCTCGAAGCTGATGGAAGAGCCGGGGAAGATCGGGCGCCTTCTGGAGGCGATGGCGGCGAACACGGTCCTGCCCGTCACGCTGAAGACGCGTCTCGGGCCGCATCCCGGCAACACGAACATCTTCGAGATCCTGTCCGTGGCCGAGTCGGCCGGCGCGCAGGGGCTCCTGCTCCACGCCCGCTACACGAGCCAATGCCATGGCGGCCCCGTGCACCTCGACAGACTGGCGGAAGTCGTCCGCGCGGCGCACATTCCGGTCGTCGGCAACGGTTCGGTGACGGACGCCGCCTCCGCGCGCGCCATGGCGCAAACGGGCGTCTCGGGCATCTTGATCGGGCGTGCGGCATTGAACCGCCCCGACATCTTCGCCCGGCTCAAAGGCTTGCCGGGCTTCGCCGCGGACGGCTCCGCTTTGGCCTTGCGCCATCTGGACCTCCTGCTGGCCTTTCGCCGGCAGCTCGCGGCGCGCTTCCCCGGCGCGCACCTCCCCGGCGAGGACGGGTTTGTCTCGGTGAAGATGCACACGCACCTTTTCCGCTATTTCAACGGCCGCCCGGGCGCGGCAAAGCTGCGCGCGCGTCTCAACGCCGTGCGCACCTTGGATGAGATCCTCTCGGTCATAAAGGAATTCGATCAGCCATGAGATGCAAAGTGATGGGCATCGTCAACGTCACCCCGGATTCGTTCTCCGACGGCGGCCTGTACTATCGCCCCGAGGAAGCCGTGCGGCGCGCGCGAAACGCCATGCGCGAAGGCGCGGAAATCATCGATTTGGGTGCGGAATCCACCCGCCCCGGTGCGACGCCGCTGTCCGCCGCGGCCGAAATCGCCCGTCTGGCTCCTGTGCTGGAGCCACTGGCGAAGACGGCCTCCGTCCCCATTTCCGTGGACACCTACCATCCCGAGACCGCGGCGTTCGCGCTCGAGAAGGGCGCGGCGATCCTGAATTGCGTCTATCCGGAGCCTATTCCAGAGATGATTGACCTGCTTGCGCGCCATCCGCATGCCGAACTCGTGCTGCCGTGGACCTGCCTTGACGATGCGCGGCTCGATCTGGCGCCTTTCCGCGACCGTCTGTATCTGGATCCGATGATCGGTTTCGGCACGACGCGCGAGGAGGATTTGGCGCTTTTGCGCCAAATCCCCGCCTTCGCCCGCCGCGGACGCGTCCTCGTGGGCGCGAGCCGCAAGCGCATCGTGAAGAAACTGACCGGGGAGAAGACGACCGGGAAGAACCTGGGCGGAAATGTCGGTCTCGCGGTCTGGTGCGCGCTCCACGGCGCGCACGTCGTGCGCGTGCACGACGTGCGCGAGACCGTCCAGGCTCTTCGTGTGGCGGAAACGCTCGAGGCGCAGGCATAGGATACAGGATATAAAGGAGGAGTCCAAATGGGTTGGTTTATCGGCGGCTTGCTGTTTCTTGTCCTGGGATACTTTGCCTACGGACGCGTCATCGAACGCATTCTCGGTCCGGACGGCCGGTCCACGCCGGCGACCGAACTGGCCGACGGCGTCGACTACGTTCCGCTTCCGAAGTGGAAGAACATGCTCATCCAGCTTCTGAACATCGCCGGCGTCGGTCCCGTCATCGGCGTGATCGCCGGCATCAAGTTCGGCAAGGTCGCGCTGCTCATCATCCCCGTCGGGTGCGTGTTCATCGGCGCGGTTCACGACTTCGCGAGCGGATTCGTCTCCCTGCGCATGAAAGGCGCGAATCTGCCGGCGATTGTGTCCGCCATGCTGGGCAAGGCCTATGCGGCGGTATTCTCCGTGGCGCTTATCTTTCTCTTGATCCTGATGGTGGCCGTCTTCGTCAACATACCCGCGAGCCTCATCGACCGCACGGTGTTCCCGGCGGTGCCGCTCTTCACCGCGATGGCGGTCGCCATCTTCGCCTACTACATCATCGCCACGCTCTTCCCCGTCGACAAGATCATCGGCGCCATCTATCCCTACTTCGGCGGGCTTCTCGTCGTCGGTTCGCTCGCCATGTGCGTCGCCCTCCTCGTCGCGGGCTTTCAATCCCCGGAGCTGCTCCAGGAAAGCCCGGCATTCCTGAAGTACCGGGCTGAAGTTTTCGACGCCGGCGGACGCAGCCCTCTTTTCCCGCTTCTTTTCGTCACCATCGCCTGCGGCATCGTGAGCGGCTTCCATGCGACCCAGAGCCCCATCGTGGCGCGCACGATGCGCAGCGAACGCGAGGCGCGCACGACCTACTACGGCATGATGATCGCCGAAGGCGTCATAGCCATGATCTGGGCGGCCGCGGCGCTTGCCATGTACAACAAGGACCCCGCCACCCTCTACCTCGCCCCGGCGGACGTCCTCGGGCGCGTCACGACCTGGCTGCTCGGTCCCTGGATGGGCGGTGTGACGGTCTTCGCCATCGTGGTCCTCGCCGTCACGAGCGGCGACACGGGGCTTCGCAGCGCGCGCATGAGCCTGGCGGAAATCCTCGGCATCCCCCAGAAAAAGATTCTGCCGCGGATTCTCGTCTGCCTGCCGCTTGTCGTCCTCGTCGCCCTGTGCCTGCATTGGAGCAACGAGAGCGCGGACACTTTCGCCCACATCTGGAACTACTTCGCCTGGGGGAACCAGGTGATGTCCGCAACGACCCTCATGGCCTGCACCGTCTGGCTTTTGCGCAAGGGTCGCAAATGCGCCGCGCTCGTGACGCTCATTCCCGGCATGTTCATGACGAGCGTCGTGACCACGTTCATCCTTTGGACCTCTGCGGACAAGGGCCAGCCCCATGGGATCGTCCCCGGAGGCCTCCCGCTTTCGGTTTCCATCGGACTCTCCGTCCTCGTCGCGCTTGTCTTCGCGTTCTATGTCGTCCGCCGTGCGCGGATGTCCGGCGCCACCGCGTGAGATTCAACGGCTGTGTGAGCTGAACTTTAGGCGAATCAGCCCAAAACACGCAAATAGCGCTGTAAACGCCGGGACGGTTCGGTCCTCCGGTCCCCCTGTGGTTTGCGGGGCCTGGGGCGGGAAGCGGGCGGCGGACCGTCTTCCGCGGAGTGGAGCGCAGGGTAAATCGTACGCTGAGGAACGCAGAGAATATACTCCGGGGAGCGACAAAAGGCAGCACTAACGTTCCACCCAGGGCTCCCCCCCCCCCCCCCCCC
>DJRS01000037.1:7943-8568 GCA_002440145.1 Verrucomicrobia bacterium UBA6354 | reverse complement strand
GATCGACACGGATGAGAAAAGAAAGGAAGGGGGCTGACATGTCTATTCTCCATTCAGCGGAAACATATGCCATCCGCGGAGCCTGTTTCGAGGTCTACAACACGCTGGGCCCCGGGTTTTTGGAGGCGGTCTACCAGGAGGCTTTGGCCCTCGAGTTCCAAGACGCGGGCATCCCCTTCGAGGAACAGGCCGGATTGCGCCTTTCCTACAAGGGCCGGACGCTGGAACAGTTCTACAAGGCCGATTTCGTCTGTTTCGGGAATATAGTCGTCGAGTTGAAGGCGGTTTCCGCTTTGGCGCCCGAACATCTCGCGCAAATCCTGAATTATCTGAAAGCGACAGGAATGGAAGTGGGGCTTCTGGTGAACTTCGGACATTATCCGGCTATTGAAATACGAAGAGTCGTCCGGGGCTATCTGTGCAATCCGTGCAAATCCGTGGACGAAAGAGACTGGAGAGCGTCCGCGGATGACGCGGATGGACACGGAAGGGGGACGGGCTATCCGCGCAATCCGTGCAAATCCGTGGACGAAAGAGACTGGAGAGCGTCCGCGGATGACACGGATGGACACGGAAAGGGGACGGGCTATCCGTGCAATCCGCGCAAATCCGTGGACGAAAGAGA
>DJRS01000037.1:7602-7822 GCA_002440145.1 Verrucomicrobia bacterium UBA6354 | reverse complement strand
AACGCGGATGGACACGGAAGGGTTTGAAAGGGGAAAACGATGAAAAAGCATGTAGCGAGTTTTGATTATCTGCGCGTATTCGCGTGTTTGCTTGTTCTTTTGTGCCATTGGACGCAAAGCGTCGGGCATGCGGAGTGGGCGGGGTGTCTGTCCGGCGGGACCGGCAATACGCTCTTTTTCGCCTTGTCGGGACTCCTGCTCGGCGCGGCGTCCGCTGGGG
>DJRS01000037.1:6772-7584 GCA_002440145.1 Verrucomicrobia bacterium UBA6354 | reverse complement strand
GGGGGGGGGGTATAAGCTTGATTTCTTCAAGAAAAGAATTCTCCGCCTGTATCCGGCCTTCTTCCTCCTTCTGGTCGTCCATATCGGGGTTCTGTACGGGACGGGCGTGCGTCTGCCGGCGCGGAGCCTTATCCTGAACTTTCTGGGGCTGTCGTGGTTCGCGCACCTTCCGGGGACCAGGCATCTTTGGTTCGTGACGGGGATTGCCGGACTGTACGCGCTCTTGTTCGCGCTTTCGCATATGGGGGCGCGGCGGTGGGGCGTGCCGCTTTGCTGCGCCGGGCTGTTGGCTTTGCAGGTCTTGCTGAAAGCGGTTGGCATCTCGCAGGGCTCTTATTGCTCCTTGCTTCTGGCGGGCGTGCTGGGTTTCGCCTGCGGACCGTACGTCGAACGGATCAGCGCACGGACGCCGCGCGGTTTGCGGATCGCATCTTTGCCTGTGGCGCTCGCGGTCTACGGTCTCGTTTGCACGGCCTTGAACGGGATTTCGCCGGGGCATGTCCCTTTTTATTGGGCCGCATTCGCCTGTGCCGGGCTGATGGTGGCTTGCGCGGTCCTCAACGCGGACAACCTGCCGCCCCCGCCGCGCATTGTCGGCTTCCTCGGCGGCATCAGCTACGAGATCTATCTCGTCCATCATCCGCTTTGCATCGGTCCGCTGTCCCTCGCGCGGCTGCATCTGCCGACGGGGCTTTATTTCCTTGTTTTCTGCGTTCTGACGGTCGTGCTGTCGTACGGACTCCACCTGGGCGCCCGGGCGATTGTCCGCGCCATCCCGGGCAGCGTTCGCGGATAAATGGAGTCCGCGGATA
>DJRS01000037.1:0-6625 GCA_002440145.1 Verrucomicrobia bacterium UBA6354 | reverse complement strand
ACGCGGATGGACACGGAAGGGGTGCGGGCTATCCGCGCAATCCGTGCAAATCCGTGGACAAAATAGACAGGGAAAAGTCCGCGGATGACGCGGATGGACACGGAAGGGGGACGGGCTATCCGTGCAATCCGTGCAAATCCGTGGACAAAATAGATAGGAGAGCGTCCGCGGATGACGCGGATGGACACGGATGGGGGACCAAGGTTCATTAACCGTGTAGAAAATGTAGAATATGTAGAGGGTGTAATGGGTTTGTCCGGGAAGAGTTTCCGCCGGCAGTCCGCGGATGACGCGGATGGACACGGAAGGGGGGGTGCCGGTTCGCGGCGTTTGGCCCCCGTTTCGGGCTTGCCGGACGGGTGAAACAGGGTCGGCCACCCGGGCTGTCTCGGGTTTTCACGTCATTTTCCCGTTCTCCCGATTTCCGCGGCCCATTGTCGCATGCGGGCCGCAGGGGATTGCAGCCCGGCCAAATGGTTTCCACTAGTCTTTCCAGCCCGAAATATGGTATAATATGCGTCACTATGGCAGAAGAAAATAAATCGTCTTTGGATGCGCTGAGCGCGCTGTGCAAGCGCCGCGGCTTCATATACCACTCCTCCGAAATCTACGGGGGCATGCCCGGGTTCTGGGACTACGGCCCCTTGGGCTGCGAGTTGAAGATGAACGTCAAGCAGGCGTGGTGGCAGTTCACGGTGCGCGGGCGCGAGGACGTCGTCGGGCTGGACGCGACGATCATCATGCATCCGCGCATCTGGAAGGCGTCGGGCCATCTGGACACGTTCTCCGACCCGATGACGATGTGCAAGGACTGCAAGAAGCTGATGCGCTCCGACCAGGTGGCGGACATCTACGCCGACCAGAAGAAGAAGCCCCAGCCGAAGATTCCGGGCAGCACGTTCTTCTGTCCGTACTGCGGGGGCGAGCTGACGGAGCCCAAGCCGTTCAACCTGATGTTCAAGACGGTTGTCGGGCCGATCGACGACCCCGCCAACGTGGCGTATCTGCGGCCGGAGACGGCGCAGGCCATCTTCGCGCAGTTCCAGAACGTGACGGCCACCTCGCGCATGACCGTGCCCTACGGCATCGCGCAGATGGGCAAGAGCTTCCGCAACGAGGTCACGCCACGCAACTACACGTTCCGCAGCCGCGAATTCGAGCAGATGGAACTCGAGTTCTTCATCCGTCCGGACGAGGCGACCGAGATTCTGCACGGCCACGTCGTGACGCTGGCGGACGGTCCCGACCTCGACGGCCCCGTGCAGGACGACTGGGGCTGGGAAGTCTGGCACAAGTACTGGGTCGAGCGCCGCAAGCGCTTCCTGAACGCGGTGGGCCTGCCGACGGCGCATTTCGTCGAATACTGGCAGAAGCCGGACGAGCTGGCGCACTACGCCCGCGCCTGCGTGGACATCGAGTACGATTTCCCCTTCGGGCGCCAGGAGCTGGAGGGCATCGCCGCGCGCAGCGACTTCGACCTTACGCAGCACCAGAAGTTCTCGGGCGAAAGCCAGATGGTCTTCGACGATCCGCTCAAGCAGGCGGCCAAGAAGATGGACGAGGCGGCGAAGGCGGCGTTCGTGGACAAGGTCCAGGCGGACTGGGTGGCGCGCGGGAAGGATGCGCGCGCGGCGGAGGCGTTCTGCCAGGCGCTTTTCGAGGGCAAGTACGTGCCGCACGTGATCGAGCCGTCGGCGGGCGTGGACCGGTTGATGCTCGCGCTTCTCTGCGAGGCGTACGAAGAGCAGAAGCTGACGGACGAGAAGGGCAAGGAAGACGTCCGCACGGTCCTGCACCTGCACCCGAAGGTGGCGCCGGTCAAGGTGGCGGTCTTCCCGCTCATCAAGAAGGACGAGGCGCAGTACCGTCTGGCGCGCGAAATCTTCGAGAAGCTGCAGAAGAAGGTCAATTGCCAGTGGGACGTGTCGGGCGCGATCGGCCGCCGCTACCGCCGGCAGGACGAGGCGGGCACCCCGTGGTGCATCACCGTCGACGGCCAGACCGCGCAGGACGGCACGTTCACCGTGCGCGAGCGCGATTCCATGGCGCAAAAGCGCATGACGTACGCCGAATTCCTGGCGCAGATGACCGACGCGCTCGAATTCTGAGCCAATCCGAAGGCAGGAGGAAAACATGGGCGGATTTTGCGGTGTCGTCTCGAAGGGCGATTGCGTGGGCGATCTTTTCTTCGGCACGGACTACCATTCGCACCTCGGCACGCACCGGGGCGGCCTGGCGGTGCTGGGCCCGGCGGGCTTCCAGCGCGCCATCCACAACATCCAGAACGCGCCGTTCCGCACGAAGCTGGAGGAAGACGCCGCGCGGTTCGCCGGCCACACGGGCATCGGCGTCATTTCGGACACCGACCCGCAGCCGCTCGTGATCTGCTCGAAGCTCGGGATGTTCGCCATCGTGACGGTGGGTCTGATCGCGAACATCGAGGAACTCAAGAAGGAGCTTTTCGACGCGCACGGCTCCCAGCTGCAGTATTCGACGACGAGCGGCATGGTGGGCCCGACGGAAGTCGTTTCGGCGATGATCGCCACGCGGGATTCGCTCGTGGAGGGCCTGCGCTACGTGCAGGAAAAGGTCCGCGGCAGCTGTTCCATTCTGCTGATCGCCGAAGACGGCACGCTCTACGCCGCGCGCGACCGCTACGGCCGCACGCCGATCGTCGTCGGACGCAAGGAGACGGCGCGCATCGCCCTGCAGGAGAGTTGCGCACTCCTGAACCTGGGCTACGAGCACGAACGCGACCTCGGGCCGGGCGAAATCGCCGCGCTACGTCCGGATGGCGTCGAGACGCTCGTCCCGCCCGGGGAGAAGATGGCGATCTGCTCGTTCCTGTGGGTCTACTACGGCTTCCCGGCTTCGTCCTACGAGGGGCGGAACGTCGAGATGGCGCGCTACCGGTGCGGCGGGGCGCTGGCGCGGCGCAATCCGGTGCCGGCGGACGCCGCGTGCGGGATACCCGATTCGGGCACGTCCCACGCGCTCGGCTACGCCCACGAGGCGGGGATCAAGTACGCGCGGCCGTTCGTGAAGTACACGCCGACCTGGGCGCGCAGCTTCATGCCGCAGGACCAGCGTCAGCGCGAGAAGGTCGCGTCCATGAAGCTCATCCCCATCCCGGGGCTCATCAAGGACCGGCGGCTCGTCTTCTGCGACGACTCGATCGTCCGCGGCACGCAGCTCGGCAAGCAGGCCGACCGCCTGTACAAGGAGGGATGCCGCGAAATGCACGTGCGCATCGCCTGCCCGCCGCTCCTCTATCCGTGCAAGTTCATCAATTTTTCGCGTTCCAAGAGCGAATACGACCTGATCACGCGGCGCTATATTCGCGATACGGAAGGCGAGGGCGCGTCCGTCGACAAGTACGCCGACCCGGCGGGCGAGCCGTACAAGAACATGGTGGAGTACATCCGCTCCACGCTCAACCTGACCTCGCTCGCGTTCCAGACGGTGGACGACCTCGTCGCGGCGATCGGCCTGCCCAAGGACCGCGTCTGCACCTACTGCTGGACGGGCCGGGACGTGTCGGAAGGCGCCGGGTGCGGGGAATGTCCGTGCCGGGCGGCGGAAAAGAAGGAGAACAAGTAATGTCTGAAGTACGTGTGCGTTTCGCCCCCTCGCCGACGGGCAAGGTCCATATCGGGAACATCCGCGCGGCCATCTACAACTGGCTGTATGCGCGGCATACGGGCGGCAAGTTCCTTTTGCGCATCGAGGACACCGACCTCGAGCGCTCGACGCCGGAGGCGATCGCCGCGGTGATGGACGCGATGAAGTGGCTCGGGCTCGACTACGACGAGCCGGTCTTCTACCAGACGAAGAACGTCGCGCGCCACCTGGAATGCGTCGAGAAGCTGCTCGCCAGCGGCCACGCCTACAAGGTCGAGCGCACCTCGCGCGAGGGCAAGACCGGCGTCGTCACCATGTTCCGGATGCCCAAGGAAGGCGTCATCGAATTCAACGACATCGTCAAGGGCCCCATGGCCAAGAAGGCGGAAGACATCCAGGACTTCGCCATCGTGCGCTCGGACGGCTCGCCCATCTTCCACATCGCCAACGTGGTGGACGACATCGACCAGAACATCACGCACATCATCCGCGGCGACGACCATGTGGAGAACACGTTCAAGCACATCTGCATCTTCAAGGCGCTGGGGGCGCCCGTGCCGCAGTACGGGCATCTTTCCATGATCGTCAACGCGCAGGGCAAGCCGTATTCGAAGCGCGACGGCGCGGCGTTCGTGGGCGAATTCAAGGAGCAGGGCTACCTGCCCGAGGCGCTCTTCAACTATCTGCTCCTCCTGGGGTGGAATCCCGGCGACGAGCGGGAAGTCCTGACGAAGGAGGAGATGATCCGCCTCTTCGACCTGGCGAAGGTGCACGTCACCGCGGCGAAATTCGACCTGAAGAAGCTGCAGTGGATGAACGGCGAATACATCAAGCGCATGCCGCGCGCGGCGTTCCTGGACGAGCTGCGCGCCCGGGTCGCCCGGGCGGGGCTCGCGATCCCGCCGACGTTCGACCTCGACTTGCTCGCCGACCAGCTCCAGGTGCGCACGAAGTTCCTGAACGACATGCCGGGCAACTGCGCCTACTTCTTCACGGACGATTATCCGTTCGACGAGAAGAGCGTCGAGAAACGCCTGAAAAAGCCGGGCGTCAAGGCGATTCTGCTCGATTTGGCGGATCGTTTCGCGGCGCTCCCGGAGTGGACGGCCGCGGCGGGCGAGGCGATGGTCAAGGAACTTTCCCAGGGCCAGGGCATGGGCCCGTGGGTGCACCCCATTCGCGTCGCCGTCTCGGGCCGCATGGACGGTCCGGGCCTCTTCGAGATGCTGGAGCTGCTCGGACGCGAACGGACGGTCGCGCGTCTGCGGAACGCCGCGGAGAAATACGCGCTGTGAGTACGCTTTGGGCCGGCTATAGCGCGAGCGATTTCGCGGGGCGCCGGGGCGAAGCCGCGCGCGCGGCGCTGCCGCCGGACGCCGTCTTCTTCGTGTTCGACGTCTACCAGAAGCATGCGCTGGAACATGTGTTGCCGGGCGCGCACGTCGTCTGCGCGGCGCACGTTCCGCCGGGCGAGTGGGACGAAATCCGCCTCAAGACGGGCCCGAAGCGCATGGCCGGCGAACTTGCCCTGAGCCTCCTGCAGGAAATCCACCTCCTCAAGCCGCGGCGTTTCACGCTCGACTGGGAAGGGCGCGAGCGCGACAAGAACGAATTCCTCGACAAGATCCGCAAGGATCCGGACCGCGTGCGCGACTTCGGGGCGACGTGGACGGCGAGCGTGCCGGGCGGCCCCCGGCTGGCGTTCAAGAGCTATCCCGGCTGTTTCTGCCACCGGCGGCTGGACGAAGGGGGGCTCGCGCTCGCCGAAGTCGTGGCCCGCGACTGGGCGGGGAAGACGGCGGAAGGCGAACCGCGGCGCCTGCTCGACATGGGCTGCGGGTGCGGGCTCGTCTCGTGCCTGGTCGCGTCCGTCGTGCCCAATCTCTCCCTGACGCTGATCGACTCCCACGCCCGCGCCGTGGAAGCCGCGCGGGAGAACGTCGCCTCGTTCGGCTATCCGGCGGAAGTCGTGCTCGCGGACGACGGCATCGCGACGCTCAAGAACGCCAAGCACCGCTTCGACATTTTCGTCGGCAATCCGCCCTACTATTCGGACTACCGCATCGCCGACCTGTTCCTGGACACGGCGCGCAAGGCGCTCAAGTGGGGCGGCGCGTGCTACACGGTCTGCAAGAACGCCGCGGGGCTGGAACCGGTGCAGAAGCGCTATTTCCCGTCCGTCGAAATCGTCCACCGGCGCGGCTATGCGGTGTTGAAATCCATTCACAAGGAGTCTTTATGACGTTCTTCAATTTGTCGCGTTTCCGTCTCTGCGACGTGGCGGGCATCCCGATCTACGTGGATGTCTCCTTCGCCATCCTGCTTCTCTTCTTCGTCATGGACGGGGGCGGCATCGCCCTGGGCGTCCCCTGCGCCCTGATCCTCGCGTTGAGCGTCGTCGCCCACGAACTCGGACACGCCCTGACGGCGCGGGCCTTCGGCTATGCGACGCAGGACATCACCATCTCGCTTCTGGGCGGATGCGCCTCGCTGATCGCCCTGCCGCGCAAGGCCTGGCAGGAATTCCTGACGGCGCTGGCGGGGCCCGTGGTCAGCTTCCTCCTGGCGCTCTTCGCCTTCCTCGCGCTCCTGTTCCTGCCGATAGAGAACCAATGGCTCGCGTACATGCTCTCCTATTGCTGCTGGCTCAACGTCATGCTGGGGGCGTTCAACCTGCTCCCGGGCTTCCCGATGGACGGCGGGCGCATCTTCCGCAGCGTGCTGATGGCGTTCTTCTCGCGCGAGCGGGCGACGTTCGTGGCCATGTGGGTCGGGCGCGCCTTCGCCATCCTGCTCGCCGTCTCGGGCCTGCACGCGATGTTCACGGGCGGCCCGTGGGCCTTCGTGCGCGTGCTCATCGCCTGGATGATCTGGCGGGAAGGCTGGCGCGAATACCAGCTCGCGCGGTTCGAGTCCGCCTGGCGCTACACGGAATCCTACCGGGCGCGCGTCTCGCCCCCGCCCTACGGCGGCAAGGGCGACGACTGCGACGTGACGCGCGAAT
>DJRS01000013.1 GCA_002440145.1 Verrucomicrobia bacterium UBA6354 | reverse complement strand
TCGTCTTGCCCGCGCCGTTCGGTCC
Organism: Verrucomicrobia bacterium UBA6354; assembly: GCA_002440145.1. Lineage (GTDB taxonomy): Bacteria > Verrucomicrobiota > Kiritimatiellia > RFP12 > UBA1067 > UBA1067. The sequence goes on along the minus strand of DJRS01000013.1, from coordinate 3,590 downwards.
GATCACGCCCACGATGCCGCCGCGCGGCAGATCGAAGTTGAGGTCCGTGTAGAGCGTCCGGTCGCCGAACGCCATCTTGACGTGCTCGGCGCGCACGACCAGATTCCCCAGCCGCGGCCCGGACGGAATGCGGATGACGAGATCGTCCTCGCGCGTCGAGACCTCCTGCTTCTGCAGTTCCTCGTAGCGCTTGACGCGCGCCTGGCTCTTCGAGTGGCGCCCCGACGGGTTGGTCTGGATCCACTTGAGCTCGTTCTCGATGAGTTTCTGGCGCGACTTTTCCGCCTTCGCCTCGCGCGCCAGCATCGCCTCCTTCTGCTTCAGCCACTCCTCGTAGTTGCCCTTGTACGGATAGCAGACGCCGCGGTCGAGCTCCAGGATCCAGTCCGTCACGTCCGACAGGAAGTAGCGGTCGTGCGTCACGACGATGAGCGTGCCCTTGAAGTCCTTCAGGTACTCTTCGAGCCACTGAACGGTCTCGGCGTCCAGGTGGTTCGTCGGCTCGTCCAGAAGAAGCACGTCCGGTTCCGTCAAAAGCAGGCGGCAGATCGCCACGCGCCGCCGCTCGCCGCCCGAAAGAACCGCGATCTTCCGGTCGGCGGGCGGACAGTGCATGGCCGCCATCGACCGCTCCACGAGCGAGTCGATGTTCCAGTAGTCGTGCGCGTCGATCTCGTCCTGCAGCCGCGCCATCTCGGCTTCCGCCTTCGGGTCGTCGAGATTGCAGCAGAGCTCCTCATAGCGGTCCAGTTTGGCCTTGATGGGCGCCACCGCCTCGGCGACGGCCTCCCCGACCGTCTTGGCGTCGTCGAGCACGGGCTCCTGCGGCAGATACCCGATGCGCGTGCCCTTGGCGACCTGCACCGTGCCCATGATGTCCGTGTCCAGCCCGGCCAAGATCTTCAGAAGCGAAGACTTGCCCGCGCCGTTCCCGCCGATCACGCCGATGTGCGCCCCGTAGAAGAAGGACAGATTGACGTCCTTCAATATGGTTTTCGTGCCGACTTGCTTTGTGACGTCTATGAGACTGAACTGGTATTCGCCCGCCATGATGTGTGGATGTTTCCTTATGTTATTCCTTTTATTCCTGGATTTCGCCGGCCTTCAAACGCTTGAAGTAGCTGCGCGTCTCGGCCACGATGACGCCCGAAAGCGCCAGCAAGGCGATCATGTTCGGCACGGCCATCAGGCCGTTGACGATGTCCGCGATGCCCCAGACGGCCGAAATCGTCATGTAGGGACCGATGAAGACGGCCAGGATGTAGAGCCAGCGGTAGACGAGAACGGGCTTCATGTTTCCCTTCGTCAGATACTCCAAACACCGCTCCGAGTAGTAGTCCCACCCCAGAATCGTCGTGAAACCGAACAGGACGAGCGAAATCATCACCACCGCGTCCGTCACGATCGCCGGCAGGAACGGAATTCCCACCGCAAACGCCTTCATCGTCGCCGCCGCGCCCGTCGCCGCGCTCGCGTTGTAGAGTTCGGAGACGCCCTTGAACGACTCCGCCGAGACGGGCTGGTTCGTCATCGTGAGCGCGAGGCCCGTCATGGTGCACACGATGATCGTGTCGAGGAACGTGCCCGTCATGGAAACGAGTCCCTGCCGGACCGGCTCCTTCGTCTGCGCCGCGGCCGCGGCGATCGGCGCGGACCCGAGACCCGCCTCGTTCGAGAATATGCCGCGCGCGATGCCCTTCTGCATGGCCGCCACGATCGCGCCGACCGCGCCGCCCGCCGCCGCCTGCCAGCCGAAGGCCGACTTCACGATCAGCGCGAGCGCCGCGGGAACCTTCGCGATGTTGCAACCGACGAGAATGAGCGCGAAGGCCACGTACAGCACGACCATCAGCGGAATCACCTTCTCGCTCACCTTCGCGATGCGCTTGAGTCCCCCGATGACCACCATGCCCACCATGAACGTGAGCAGGATGGACCCGAATATCGTCGCGCAGGAGTAGGAATTGCCCAGAATCGTGAAGTTGTGCACGTCGGCCGTGTCGATGTAGTTCTTGAAGAACGTGTTGAACGAACCGCAGATGGAGTTCACCTGCGTGAACGTGCCGATGCCGAAAAGCCCGACGAGCACGCCGAAGAACGCGAAAATGCACGCCAGCCACTTCCACTTCGGCCCCATGCCGCGCTCGATGTAGTAGAACGGTCCGCCCAGAACGTGCCCCGTGACCGGGTCGTGGTCGCGGTACTTGACCGCCAGCAGGCCCTCGGAGTACTTCGTGGCCATGCCGAACAGCGCCGCCAGCCACATCCAGAAGAGCGCGCCCGGTCCGCCCGCCACGTACGCCGTCGCCACGCCCACGATGTTGCCCGTGCCGATCGTCGCCGAAAGCGCCGTGCACAGCGCCCCGAAACTCGAAACCTCGCCCTTCGCCCCGTGCTCGACCTTCTCGTTCTTGAACATGTACCGGAGCGCCCGCGGCAGCTGGACGAACTGCATCCCTCCGAGACGGATCGTCAGGAAGATGCCCCCGAACAAAATCAGTATAATAAGGAGTGGAACGGGAAAACCGCCAATCTCGAATGACGTACCCCAAACCTTGTCGTCCACCAGATTCACATAATCGGTGAACCGATCCAACCACGTTGTTGCCAGCATTTTACCTTTTTTACCTTTCCGTCCTTTCGCCTGAGAGATTGTCTGCGACCCTTTTCGCAAACTTACACCTTCGGCACCCAATACCGTATCGGGCTTCTCCGGACACCGCTCTCGCGGTTTTCAAGGTATTATACCAAAATGAACGACGAAAGAAAACGGGGAATTTGCTTGGAGTCTCCCCAAAATTTTCGACTTGCCGCGGGCCACCTCAGGAATGGCGCGCACAGTGCGATTCCGGGCGCATTTCTTCGACCCTCGCCGCACCGTAATGGCTCGGTTCCTCCGTGTGACCGTGACAAATCCACTTCCGGGAAAATGCATGTTTCCGCCTCCCTTTTGCCAGCATATAATACAGAATATGATAACTCGACAAAAAGAGAAGGAATGCAATGAACAACCCCATAATTGCATTCAAAGCGCAACGCCGGGCGACACGGGTGTGATTATTCTTAGACGTGCAGAACATGCAGAATACCTCCTCTCTCTTCTTAATGGTAGGGGCGGCAGTCCCCTGCCGCCCGCACGAAATGGTCCCTTTGAACGGGCCGCAGGGGACTGCTGCCCCTGCCACATGAAGGAGGTCAATCCCAAAACCGGCCCGCCTTTGTCCGGGAGCGGAAGCTGCGAAGCCCGAGGCGAAGCGGAGATGCGCCGAATAAGCTTTGCTCCGGAGGGATGGTCGCGAAGCGACGGCGAAGCCGACCGCAAGGGTCCGCGCGCAGCCTTTTGTTGCGTCTCGGAGTTTGTTCCCTGCGCTTCCGCGGCTCACCGCGTCTGTTTTCCGCGGCGTTTTGGCCGTTTTTCGCCTCCAAAATCACCCCTTTTTTGGCTCCCAAAACACCCCACCCTCATGCGGTTTGAGGTTCACCGCGGCTAACATTCGCCCTAATTCGCCATTTTGACCGAAATCGCGCGAATACGGTCGCTTATCGGCTCCAAATGGAGAGTCGCCCGAAAAGGGTGCCCGCATGAGGTC
>DJRS01000119.1 GCA_002440145.1 Verrucomicrobia bacterium UBA6354 | reverse complement strand
TCGACATGGTCGTCGTCAACCTCTATCCGTTCAAAGAGACGGTCGCCCGGGCGGACGCGACGCCCGAAATGGCGCGCACGAACATCGACATCGGCGGACCTTGCATGGTGCGCGCGTCGGCCAAGAACTATCTGCGCGTGGCGTCCGTTACGGATCCGGTCGACTACGCCGCGCTCGCCGCGGAATTGTCCGAAAACAAGGGCACGCTCGGTTTCGCGACGCGTTTCCGGCTGATGAAGAAGGCGTTCGCGCACACGGCAGACTACGACACGTCCATAGCCGCTTATTTCGCCGCGCAGCCCGAGGCCAAGGTCGAGGCTGTCTACACGCTGCATTGATTCACGACGGGGATCTCGCATGGATTTGTTCGCTTCATTCAAGCAGTTGCGGAACGAGCACCCCGGCTTGGCGGCGTTTCGCATCTCGGCCGGCGACAGGTCGATACCAATTTCCTGGCGGCAATTCACGGATGATATCGCCGCGACGATTCGGATTATAGAGAAGTATGGCCCAGGCTCCACCATCGGTCTTCTGGGAGAGAATTCCTACGAATGGATGGTCAGCCACGCCGCCTGCCTGTTCGGGGGCGCGACGGTCGTACATGTCGACCCCAATATCCAGCCGGAGGAAGTCGCGCGGCGCTTGCGTTTCGTGGGTGCGCGCGCATTGATCCATTCCGCGCTTTACAACGAGAAGGCCGAGGCGGTCGAACGGTTGAGTCCGGGGCTGGCCGTCGGGGGGTTCGGCACCCGCCTCACGGACGCCTTTCTCGACGAGGCGCGCACCTACATTGAGAAGAACAAGTCCGGCATTTTCGATCGCGACAATGTCGCGCTGGACCGCGCCAGGACGTCCATGATCGTCTTCACGAGCGGCACGACATCCGAGCCGCGCGGCGCCGAATTGACGCTTGCCGGCATCGAGACTTTCTGCGAGTCGACATTGCGCGCGCTGCCGATGAGGGTTGGCGACCGTTCGCTGATGATGCTGCCGCTCCATCATATTTTCGGCATTTGCGCGACATATGCGATGCTGGCCGCAGGCGTCACGTTGGGCGTTTGTCCCGATTTTCGCCGCATTCAGGATGTTGCGCAGCGTTTCCGCATCAATTTTGCATTCCTTGTTCCGGCGTTGGCGGAGATATTGGCGGCCAAAATCGAACGGCGCGGGCGCAATGCGGAAGAGGTCCTTGGTACGCGCATCGAGTGGATCGTGACGGGCGGTGCGCCTATTTCGCGCCGTGCGCACGAACGCCTGCAGGCGCTCGGCATACGTTCGTTGGGCGCCTACGGTCTCACGGAGACGACGGCGTGCTATTCCATGTCGCGCGCCTCGGAAGTGTTCAAGCCCGGTTCGGCCGGACAGATTTCGCTGGCGCCCGGCGTCGAGGCGAAGGTGTCGCGCGAAGGCGAACTTCTCATTCGCGGGCCGAACGTCATGAAGGGCTACTACAAGATGCCCGAGAAGACGGCGCAGGCGATCGACCGCGACGGGTGGTTCCATACGGGCGACCGAGGCCGCATCGACGAGGACGGGTTTGTGTGGGTTGCGGGCCGTGCTTCGCGCACCATTGTCTTGAACTCCGGCAAGAAGGTTGCGCCGGAGGAACTGGAAGAGAAAATACTGGGCTTGCCCGGCGTATTGGAAGTCGTGGTGTCCGGCGAGGGGGAAAGCCGCCAAATCGTGGCGGAAATCTACGCCTCCATCCCCGAGGCGCAGGTCCAGGCGGCGGTCGCGTCTCTGAACCGCATCTTGCCCGTCTATCAGCGCATATCCCGTGTTGTTTTGCGCGCGGAACCGTTCCAGCGCACATCGTCCGGAAAAATCTGCCATGCCGTGCGCAAAGCGGCTCCGGCCGTCGTGGAGAGCAATCGTTTCCCAAAATTCCATGCCTGGCTGAAGTTCGCGTGGCCGATAGCCCTGATTTTAGGTGTTCTCGTGCGGTGGCTGTCGGATATGGTCCCGGAGATAATCCGTCTGTGCGGCATCCGTCTCTCGGCGGGCGATCAGGTCGTTTGCGCGGTCTGCGAGTTGATTGGCGACACGCTGCTGGCGCTCGGCGCCGTCTTGGCAATTGTCTTTTTCAAGGATATTGCCGTGCAAATCAAGAAAAGGCTGAGGTTCTAAGAAGTATGCTTCCATCGACATATTCCGGAGCGACTTTTGATTCGCGGTTGGTGCGTCCGGGCATGCTTTTCATTGCGTTGAAGGGTGCAAAACAGGATGGGCACGCCTATATCCCCCAAGCGCGCGCGGCGGGTGCCGCGGGGATTGTCGATGGATATGCCGGGTTGGACCGCGCAGCCCGGGAAAAGCGCGCGCGCCTGAAAGCGAAGGTGATCGCCATTACGGGGTCTGCCGGGAAGACGACAACCAAGGAGTTGTTGCGTGCGTTTCTGGGTTCAATCGGGAAGGTCCATGCGACGGAAGGGAATTTCAACAATCACATCGGCATGCCTGTCACGATTTTGAATTGTCCGGACGATGCCGATTTCCTGGTCCTGGAGATGGGGACAAACCATCCGGGCGAAATTGCGCATCTCTGCCGGATTGCGCGTCCGGACATCGGGGTGATTACGAATGTCGGTACGGCGCATATCGAATTCTTTGGCTCTCAGGCCGGCATAGCGGAAGAAAAAAGCACGTTGTTCGCCTATGCGCGCGATTTGTGCGTGGCGAGCAGAACATGCGCGCAGGCGGACATTCTGCGGGCTAAAAGCGGATCGCGCCTGCATGAGGCAGATCCCGCGCCGGGATGGCTGGCCCCCGCCTTGTCCGCAATTTTGCCGGGGCGGCACAATCTCTCGAACGCGGCACTGGCCTTCGCCGTGGCGGAGTCGCTCGGCGTGCGGCGCGAGCAGGCCCTCGCGGCGCTCTCCTCGCTGCGGATGCCGGGCGCGCGGTGGCGCAATGTGGATGTGCGCGGCGTACATTTCATCGACGACACCTACAATGCCAATCCGGATTCCATGACGGCCGCGTTGAAGACATTCGCCGCGATGGAGACTTCGGGACGGAAGCTGGCCGTCTTGGGCGACATGTTCGAATTGGGCGCCGATTCGCCGCGCTATCATGGGGAAGTCCTTGGTCTGGCGCGGTCTTTGGGGTTCGACGCGGTCATTGTCGTGGGGTCTGCATTCCCGGATAGCGCCGCCGTCCGCCGCTATCCGACGGTCGCGTCGCTCAAGGTGGACCTGCCCCGGCTGTTCCAGCCGGGCGATACCGTGCTTCTGAAAGCCTCCCATGGTCTACGGCTTGGCGAAATTTTGGTATAATACAAGGTCTATGCTGGAAGTTAGAAGATTGTCGTTTTCTTATGGCGGGCAGCCTCTTTTGAGGAATGTCTCGTTCGTTGTTTCGCCAGGCGAGATAGTCGGTCTCGTGGGCGGGAATGGCGCGGGGAAATCGACGCTTTTGAAACTCCTGGCGACCGTTTTCATGCCTTGCGCGGGCCAGGTGCTGCTTGAAGGACGCGATATCGCGGGCGATGCATTGTCCTATCGTTCGCAGGTCGGGTATTTGCCGGAGGCGCCTGCTTTTTATGAAGATATGACGGTCAAGGCTTATTTGAAATTCCGCGCCCGGCTGAAAGGCGAGCCGGAAAAGCGCATACGCCGCCGCATGTCGGAAGCGGCGGAAATGTGTTGCGTGACGGATGTCATGGGAATGCCCATACGCGCGCTGTCGTTTGGGCAGAAGAAACGCGTCGCCTTGGCGGATGCGATCCTGCTCCGTCCCCGAATCCTCCTGCTGGACGATTTTTGCGCCGGACTCGACGTCGGCATGCGCACAATGGCGGAGAAGATGATTTCAACCGTCGCCTCTTTCGCATGCGTTGTCGTCACGGGACATGAAATAGCCGATATGCTTCGATGGTCGACGCGGCTTCTGGTGCTGAAAGATGGCGTGATCGCCGATTCCGTGCCTGTCGCCGGGGTGGATCGCATGCTTCTTGAACGACGCACGGCGGCCTTGCTGCAGGGGGGGGCCGCATGAGCCCGATCTGGCTGACGGCGGGGCGTGTGTTCGGCCGTGCGCGCACGGCATTCACAAATGCGCTTCTGACGCCCGTTTTCTGCGTTTGCGCGGCGGGGCTGTTCGCTTGCGATCTCTTTGCGGCCGAGGGCACGAGACAGGCGCCCGGCTTGCTGTGGAGCGTCTCCGTTTCTCCGATATTGCCGTTTTTGGCGGTATTCCTCGGGATGAATACATGGAGCGATGAAATACATTCGGGACGAATAGAGGAAATGCTGTCCGTGGCGGTGCCCGAGCGCGATTATGTCATGGGTAAATTCCTGGGCGTTTTGCTGTTGACGTTGCGCGATTTGCTGTTGTCTTTGGCGTTGACGCTACTGACGCTGTATTTTTTCAATGCCAAGCTGGTGCTGGACTATTCGCTGTCTGCCTTCGGGGCGGGATTCTTCATTCTGGCATTGCAGGCCGTGCTGTGGAGCGCCGTGTCGGTCTCGTCGAGCGCGTGGACAGGCAGTGCCGCACTGTCGGCTGTCATTTCTTTGTGTCTCGCCGTGCTGATGCCGCGTTGCGGATGGTTTGCGCTGCAGGCATGCGCGCCCCAAGGTTCGCTTCGCTTCGGCCCCATGCCGCTGGATGCGCACGTTGTCGATTTTGTGACGGGGCATGTCCCTCTTTCGGCCTTGGCTTTTTACATCCTGGCGGCGCTTGCCGCTTTGTATATATGCACAAACCGCATTTGCGAACGCCGGTACATAGGCGTCGCGAATCGCCCCAGGCGCTGGGCGGTGCGGGGATTGTCAGTTCTTTCCCTTGCCGTTGCGACCTTGGCGTGGATGCTTGTTGCGCGCTTTGGGCTGGTTCTGGAACTTCCCGCCGAGATAGGGTCCGGCGAGCGGTTCTCCGCGCGCACCCGGCACATCATGGGCGAGTCCCAGGGCGAAATCCGGGCTGTCGTCTTTGCGTCGCGCAAGAATCCCGGCTTCAGGACCTCGGCGGGCTTGATTCGTGCCTTTGCGCGTGAAACGGCGGCCTTGGGGGGCGCGCACATATTGGTGCGGTATGTCGACCCGTTCTGGGACCCTGCCGCCGCAAGCCGGCTTGTCAATGCCGGTGTGGCCGAAGATTCGATCGTCTTTGAAAAGGGCAATCGACGGGAAACCGTCCCTCTGGACGCCGGTTTCGGCGAACAGGCTTGCGCCTTGGCCGTCCAGCGCTTGACGTTGCCGTCCCGCAGCCGTTCGGTCTATTGGACGACCGGACACAAGGAATGCAGCTTGGTGGATTACGGCGCTTGGGGGTTGAGCTCTATTGCGCGGGCGGTCGTGATGGAGGGGTATCGCAACCAAACCCTGGATTTGTCGGACAACAAGCCTATCCCCGAAGATTGCGCGCTGATTGTCGTGGCCGGCGCGCGAACTGAATTCTCGCGCCTGGAGGGAAGCCGGCTGGAGTCTTATTTGCGGCAGGGCGGACGCCTGCTGGTCTTGCTCGCGTCCGATCGCGGCGGCCTGTCGAGCATGTTGCCGGCATGGGGCATCCGCCCGAAAGCCGTGCGCGCGGCCCCCAAGAACTCCCTGACGGGAACGGACAGGGTGGTCTCCGGCTTTGGAAACCATGCGATAGTGAATCCTCTTGAGGGGGAGCGTCTCGTCTTCGATTCGTCCATTGCGCTCGAGCCTTCCGTGGAATCCACGCGCATTCTGGGGACCGGCCCCGTCGCGTTCGTCGACCTTTGCCGTGCGGACGGCGTTTGTCTCGCGGCATTGTCGGAATACGGTTCGGCGCCGGGCGCAGACGTGGCGGCGCGGCCGGCGCGCCTGATTGTGGTCGGCGATGTCGGATTTGTCCAGAATGCGCGTCTCGAGAATTCCGTCTCGGCGAATCGCGAGTTCTTTCTCAACTGCATTTCCTATCTTGCGGGCGTGGACGCGTTGGCGGAGACCGGCGTGGCGGCGGATCAATTGGTGGTTGGCCTGGACCGTTCCGGCCGCATGCGTTTTGTCCTTGTTTCGGCCGTCGTGCTTCCCGGCGCGTGCGGCTTGGTTTTGCTGCTCCGGGCATTGGTCGGGAGGCGCCGGAAATGAATATGCGCCGTCTGTATGGCTGGTTCTTCGTCGCGCTTGCGTTGCTCTCCGCGGCGCATGTCTGCGTTTCGCTGCGCGGCAGGGCTTCCCACGCGCTTATCGTGCGCACCGTTCTGCTCGCGGATCCGATCGACGACGTTTCGTCCATCGCAATAGAGAAGCGCGGCGACGCGCCGGTGTCTTTCGTCAAAAACGGACGGTGGGAACTGGAAAAACCTTATGCCGCGCAGGTTGACAAGCGATTGATCCTCCGGCTCCTCGACGCGTTCTCGACCGCTTTTGTCAAAAGCTCTTTCGACGAAGTGGAACTGTCCCGCCTGGGAAAGGTGCGTGCGGATTTCGGTCTCGACGAACCCCGTGCGCAGGTGACGCTGTCCCTGTCTTCCGGCAAGGATGTGTCGTACGCCATCGGCATGCCGACGCCCGGCGGAAAGGGCGTGTACGTCAGACTGGACGGCGAGAACGCCATCTATGTGGTGGACGTCCGCGTTTGGGAATGCGTGAACCTCCCGGCCGGCGCTTATCGCAAGAAGTCGCTTTTCGCGGACGGGGTTGCCGAGGACCCGACTTCGTTCGACGTGAGAAGAGGTCTGCATGCCTTTTCCCGATTCACTTGCCGAAAGGGAGTGTGGACATGTGCGCATGACGGAAATCCCGACGCGGTGCGCGTGGTGGGCGCGCGCGTCGATCGGTTCCTGAAGGCGCTGCAGGCCGCTGAGACCGAATCTTTCGTATGGCCTGTCGGAGCCTCGAACGAACCTGCCGTCGCCACCGCGTCGCTCCTGGCCGGATATGGCCTGGACTCCGAAAGCGCCGTGACCGTGACGTTGAGGGGCCCCGGCGGAATCGACGGCCAGGTTTCGTTCGGCTCCGCCGCGTCGTCGAATCTGGTCTATGCGCTCGTCCAGAACGCATCGGCCATTGCCCGCGTCCCGGCGGAGCTGCGCGAGTCGGCCGCGGCCGCCGACTTCAGCGATCCGCGCGTCTATCCTTTCGAACGCGACGCCGTGGAGCGCCTGCGGCTGGAAGACGCGGACGCGGTCTATTCGCTTTTCAAATCCGCAGACGGAGAGTGGAGGCTGGACTCTCCCGTGTCGGCGCCGGCGGACGCATCCGCGGTGGAGACGCTTCTGTCGACCCTGCTCGCGCTGCAATCGCCGCTCCAATACAGCACGAACGAGGTGATGGTTTCCGTTTCGCTGGGCACCGTCAAGGAGACGGGGCCTGTCGCGAGGATCCCGCGCAGCAGGCTCTTGCAAGGGGTGTCCCTGGACAATCTGCGCAGCCGTTGCATGCTTTCCGTCCCGCCCGCCGAGGTTTGCCGTCTTGTCTTCTCGCACCGCGGAAGCGCGTCTCCGCTGGCTCTGGTGTGCGATGGCGCGCGCCGCGAATGGGTCGTGGAGCATCCGGATCCGGAAGCGGGCGCGCCGCCCCGGATCGATCCCGCCGCGTTGGCGGCGATACTGGACGAATTGCATCCCTTGAGGGCGGAACGCCTCGTGAAGCTGAAAGTCCAGCCGGCCGACTTGCGCCGCTATGGTCTTGAAGACCCCCGCGTCACGGTGGGCATAGATTTGACCGCGCCCGGTTCCGTCCGCCGCAACATCCTCATCGGCGATGTCGTCGAAAACGGCGCCTATGCCACGATCGGCGCGGCGGATGCCGTCTTTGTCTTGTCCGACCGCGCGGTGCGCGCGTTTTTGGCTCCTCTTTCAAGAACAATGGAAAGGTAGATATGAAATACGACAAAAATCATGCGCTCTTGGAGTGCGCGATACCGGGCTTGCCGGTGAAAAGCGGCAAAGTGCGCGATGTGTTCGATCTGGGCGACAAGCTGCTCATGGTCGTGTCCGACCGCATCAGCGCGTTTGACGTCATACTCCCGACGGGCGTCCCCGGGAAGGGCAAAGTGCTGAATCAGCTCTCGCTCTTCTGGATGGAGTTCCTGGGCATGAAGAACCATCTCGTCACGGCGGATGTCGCGGAGTATCCCGACGTGCTGCAGCCCTATGCGGAAGACTTGCGCGGCCGCTCCATGCTGGTGCGCAAGGTGGACATGCTTCCCGTGGAGTGCATCGCGCGCGGCTATTTGACGGGCTCGGGCTGGAAGGAATACGCGGCGAAAGGGACGGTCAACGGCGAGAAACTCCGCCCGGGATACCAAAACGCCTCCAAGTTGGACCAGGTTCTTTTCACCCCGACGACGAAAGGCGAAATCGGCACGCACGACGAGGCGATCGATTTCGCCGAAACCGAAAAGCTCGTGGGCGCGGAGATGGCGCGCGCCCTGCGGGATGCGACCATCGGTCTCTACACGAAAGCGGCGGACTATGCGCGCCCGCGCGGCATTATCATCGCCGACACGAAGTTCGAGTTCGGCAAGGACGCCGACGGTTCGCTTGTTTTGGCGGACGAAGTGCTCACGCCCGACTCCTCGCGTTTCTGGCCGGAAGCCAGCTACGCGGTGGGCTCGAATCCGCCCTCTCTTGACAAGCAATACGTGCGCGACTGGCTCGACTCCGTTCATTTCAACCACCAGCCGCCGGGGCCGGAACTTCCGGAAGATGTCATCAACCGCACGCGCGAGATCTACCGCAAGGCTTTTGAGAGCTTGACGGGACGCGCAATCGAACTTTAAGAAACGAATCAAATCACCACCAAGAAAGGAATCCTGAAATGGGAATGCTCGGACAACTCAAAGACGCAATGAAAATGCGCGCGGAAGCAAAGCGCATCCAGAATGAAATCCAAAAGATCTCTGCGGAATATTCCAATGGCGGAATCACCGTCTCCGCGCGCGGCGACATGACCGTCTCGCGCATCGTGATAGCGCCGGAGGCGTACGAAGAGGTCAAGGCGGGCAAGCCGGCGCGTTTCGAGACGATGCTCTTCAACGTCGTGAACGGCGCGCTCAAGAAAGTGAAAGACGCCACGCAGGCCGAAATGGCGAAGATGATGCAGGCCGAAGGCGGCCTCTTCGGCAAATAACATGCTCCGCCCCGTCGAGGAACTCGAGAAGTGCCTGGCGAAACTGCCGGGTTTGGGCCGCCGGAGCGCGGCGCGCGCGGCGCTTGCGCTCGTGCGCGAACGCGCGCGCCTGGCGGACCCGCTTCTCGCGTCCCTCAAAATCGCCTGCGAATCGGTGTGCTGTTGTTCGCGGTGCGGCGCGTTCACCACGCGCGACGCGGATCCCTGCGCCCTGTGCGCGGATCCCGCGCGCGACGGGCGCGTCGTGTGCGTGGTCGAGGAGCCCTCCGACATTGTCGCGCTGGAGGCCTCGGGCGCTTTCCGCGGCCGTTACCACGTGCTGGGCGGCAAGCTGGCCCCGGCCCGGCGCCAAGGTCCCGAAAAACTGCGCATCGCGCGCCTCTTCGAGCGCATTGCGCAGGAAGGCTTCGAGGAAGTGTTCCTGGCCTTGTCGACGGACATGGACGGGGACGCCACCGCCGGCTATATCGCCGAGCTCCTCAAGGGCGCGCCGGTGAAGGTGACGCGCCTCGCGTTCGGGCTCCCCGCCGATTCGGGCATAGCCTACTCGGACCCCTTGACGCTGAAACGCGCCATCCAAGGACGCGGCGATGTCTAAAGTCGTTTTCGATAAAGTCCGCAAGTCCTATGCGCGCGGAGATCTTCCCGCGGTCGACGATTTCTCGCTGACGGTCCGCGACGGCGAATTTCTTGTCCTTGTGGGCCCCTCGGGATGCGGCAAGTCCACCACGCTTCGCATGGTCGCGGGACTTGAAGTGCCGACGGCCGGCCGGATCTTCATCGGCGGGCGCGACGTGACGCATGCCGCCCCGAAAGACCGCGACGTCGCCATGGTCTTCCAGAACTATGCGCTTTACCCGCACATGACCGTCGGGCAGAACATGGCCTTCGCGCTGAAGCTTCGCCGCGTCCCGAAAGACGAAATCGCCCGCCGCGTCTCTTCCGCGGCGGCTTCCCTCGGCTTGACCCCCTATCTGAAGCGTCTGCCCAAGGCGCTTTCGGGAGGACAGCGCCAAAGGGTTGCCCTCGGCCGCGCCATCGTGCGCGACCCGGCCGTTTTCCTCTTCGACGAACCGCTTTCGAATCTGGACGCGAAAATGCGCGTGGAAATGCGCGCGGAGATAATCCGCCTGCATCGCCGCCTGGGCGCAACCATGATCTACGTCACGCACGACCAGACCGAAGCGATGACAATGGGCGAGCGCATTGTCGTGATGGACAAAGGCAGACTCCAGCAGGCGGCTTCCCCGCTCGAAATCTACGAGCGCCCGGCCAACGTCTTCGTGGCCGGTTTTGTCGGCACGCCGCCGATGAACCTCTTCCCGCCCGGTTTTCTGGATCCTGCGCATACCGTGGGCGTGCGCCCCGAGCATATCCGCCTGGCGCCGCGTGCGGAAACGGCCCCGCCGGACGTCTTGGCCGCGCATGTCGATTTCTGCGAGCCCTTGGGGGCCGAGACCCTCGTGCATGTCCTTCTCGACCGGGCGAATCTGCCTGTCGTCGTCCGTGCGGAAGGTTTTGCCGCGTATGCGCCGGGCACGCCGGTCGTGTTGCTGCCGGACGCGCGGAAACAGGTCGTCTTCCGGGCGTCGCCTTCCGCGGTCTAGTCCCGGCGCCGCTTGAGCACGGCGAACGTCTCGAATCGCGCGGTGCGCGGGAACATGTTGAACCACCGCACGCTTTCCACGTCGTACTCCGCCGCCAGCCGGCGCACGTCGCGCAGGAGCGTCGCCGGATCGCACGAGACGTAGAAGATGTACGGCGCGCGCAGGCGCAGAAGGGCGTCGGCCACGCCCGGCCCGAGCCCGCCGCGCGGCGGATCCACTATCACGGTCGCATGCGCGGCGGAAGGCAGACGCGTCTTCATGTGCTCGATCCGCCCCGCGGCGAACACGGCCCCCGGCATCCGCTGCGCTTCGGCGTTCCGGCGGGCGAAGGCGACGGCCTCGCGTCCGCTTTCGATTCCGGTCAGCTTCGAGGGGCGGCAGCAAAGCCCGAACACGCCCACGCCGCAGTACAGGTCGACGATCTCCGGCGTTTGGACGGCTTTTTGCGCATATTCCTGCGCGACGGCGCGCACGAGTTCTTCGCCGACCTCGGGATTGACCTGGTAGAAACCGCCCGCGGGCACCTCGAAGACGCGATTGAGCGTGGTTTCCCGGATGACGGCGTCCCGGGGCGCTTCGCCTATCCACCAGCGCACGCCCGAGACGGCGGACCAGCGCACGGTCAGATTCGCCTGCCGTTCGACGGCGCGCCGCACGGCGGGCGCACCCTGCGTGAGAAGGGCGAATGCGCGTGCGCGGATGTCGCCCAGCCGGGCGTTTATCTCCGGGTGCGCGAGCGGATCGTCCGCGACGTCGACAATCGCATGCGCGGGTTCCGCGCGATACCCCAGGACCCATCGCCCGTTCTGCCGCGCAAAGTGGTAGACCGCCTTGTTGCGGTAGTTCAGAAAGCGCGCGGGCGGCGCGACCGGCGGGAACGCCCCGACGGGAATCCGTGCACGCGCGAAGAAATCGCGCAGCTGCTCTTCTTTCGCCGCCTGTTCGCCGCGCGCGCTGAGCCCCGCGTAGACCATGCCCGGGACGAAGGGGGACGGCTTCGCCAGCCGCTCGGGACTCGCGGACACGACCTCCACGAGCCGCCCCTTGGCGAAAGTCTTCTTCTCTCCGGCGATTTCGGCCTTGACCCGTTCGCCCGCAAACGCGCCCGGAACGAATATGACGCGCCCGTCCCCGAGCCGGCCGAGCCCGTCGCCGCCGTAAACCGTCTTTTCTATGTAAACCGTCGAAATCATACGTCTTCAATCCTCACCAGAATGCCCACTCGTCGAACTTAATGACATAAAGCGCCAAGACCAAGTTGGTCGCGACATGCGCGAGTATCGCCGCCCAAAGGCCCTTGCGCAGGGCAACCCACCCGTACAGCGCTCCCGCGAGCGCTCCCGCGAGCCAGCGGTTGTGCTCGAGCGCGAAAAGCCCGACCGTCCACAGGAACGCGGACGCGTCGAAGCGGCGTGGCGGAACGTGCGTCCAATCCTTCGCCTGGAGCCGCCTGTAGAGAAAGCCGCGGAAGAACAATTCCTCCGCCGGGGCGATGACGAACGCGCTCCCGGCGAGGCGTGCGAGCGTGAGCGGCCAGCCGCAATTGGCGGGGTCGTACGGCGCGGGCGCGTCGGCCGCGGGCAGGTCGCCGAGAATGAACCATTCCCGGTACCATCCCCACGCTTCGGGTGCGACCCAGAGCAGAAAGACGGCCAGCCCCGTCAGCGTCCCCCAGAGCAGAACCGGTCCGGCCCGCGGCGGTTCTTCGCCAAAATCCGTCCGCGGCGACCGGATCAGGAATCCCAGTGCCGGCACAAGCAAAATCGCCGCGCAGAGCGTGCGCAGCGCATAGAACGCAGGTTGCGCGGGCAGGGCGAGCAACAGGACCATCCAGACGAGATAGGGCGCCGCCGCGGCGAGCGTCGCGCGGTCGATATTCATTTTCCATCCTTCATGCATGTCGTTTGACATTATAGCAAAAATCCGCGGTCTTGTGGAGAGCCGCCAGCCGTTCTGCCGGGGCCCCGCCCGCCTCCGCGGAAGAACCCGCCCCATTTGCGTCCGGCGGGGCGG